>NZ_JBSQOT010000017.1:0-39955 GCF_055117995.1 Deferrivibrio sp.
TATAAAAGCCACAAAACAAAAGGTATTCTGCACCATATCAATAAGCGATGAGATAATAGAAGAAATCAAGCAACAAACTGAAAAAAATGCAAAATTTCTCCCCGAATTTATGCTTGACATCGTTGACAGTGAAGGAAATTTAATAGCAAAAGTAAAAAAGGTATTGTATATCAGAAGAAAAAGCAACACCAAGAAGTCAGCTTAATTCCAGGTCAAAAAGCAGCAAATCCCCTTCAAAACCTTCATCCACATCCCCTACCCCTTCTGGGATTCTGAATAATCCGTTGCAATTTGCAAAATTTAAAAAATGCGAAGTCTTTTGAGAGTTGGCGTCGTATACAAATAATTTTCCATTGCTTAACTCAACAATGGCACGATTAAAATAATCAGAATTGGCTCTTGAGTGCATAGAGCCTTTTAATTTTGACTTTAAAAACTTATGGTCAAAATCTTTCCTGCCCATGCTTTTTTTCAAAAATGGTATTAAATACAAAAACATATTCGTCAGAAAAGCTGCAGGATAACCAGGTAAACCAAAAATTACAGACTTTTCACCTTGAGCGACCATCAGAGGACTTCCAGGCTTGATTGACGTTTTATTTATAAGTACTTCATAATTTTGCTCATTCAAAACTTTTTTAACAAAGTCATATTTTCCCATTGATATCCCGCCGGATGTTACCAGGATATCATAATTTTTTGATAACTCATGTATCGCCTTGCTTATACTTTCCTCATCATCTTTGATATTACCATAAAAGATTACTTCAATGCCCATTTTTTTTGCTATCTTTTCAAAAATATACCTATTTGTATTAAATATAAAGCCTGGTCTGTACTCGTCTTCTATATTCAGAATTTCATCTCCAGTAGTGAAAAAAGCCACTTTTGGCAAACAAAAAACATTCAATTTTTTTACACCTGCATATGCAAGTGCCGAAAAAACCCTTTCATTTACAATTGTCCCCTTTTTAACAATCAGCTCCCCCTTTTTGCTCTCCTCACCTATCTGATTGATATTCTCACCCGGATTTATCTTTTTGTTATAAAATATCAAATTATTTTCCACCCTGCAATCTTCAACCCTCAAAACTGCAACTGCCCCTTCCGGCACCATACCGCCGGTCATCACAAATACCGCTTCTCCGACGGAAATACTGCCGGGAATATCCGTAATGCCGGATGTTTTGACCAGCTTAAATCTGTCAAGATTACCTCCACACACCGCATAGCCGTCAACGGCGCTTTTTTGCACGTCCGGAAACATCCTGTCAGTAAACACATCTTCAGCAACAACCCTTCCAAATGAATTTTTAATGTGAATTTCCTCACAATCTATAAAAGTTTCTATCTCGAAGATTTTTTTCAGCGCCTCTTCAAACTTGAGCATAATCACACATCACCCCTTTTTTTGTTCCCGATAAATCTCACTGTAACAATAAAAACAAAAACAAACAGAACCCCTAAAAAAGCAGCAGCAATCCCTTTGTCATAATCCCCTTCCATCATATTGAGATAAATATAAATTGGCAAGTTTTCTGTCTTCCCCCTTATTCCACCGGCAACAAGGAGTGTGGCGCCAAACTCACCAAAGCTTCTAAGCCAGCTTAAAATCATTCCCGATAAAATCCCGTTTAGTGCAAGTTTAAATGTAGTATCATAAAAAGATTTAAAATAGCCTGCTCCAAGTGTCATAGCGATTCTTTCATATATCGGGGAAACAAGTTCAAAGGCATTTTTTGACATTTTAAGTGTAAAAGGGAAAGATATAAAAAATTGCGCAAGAACAGCCCCCTTAAAAGTAAAAACCATGTTTGTAACCTTGACGACAGTCTCATCACTTAAAAAATTCAAAATAAATACACCAATTATGAGGGGCGGTACAACAACAGGTATGTCAAAGAAACTATCAATTAATTGGATGACTTTACCTTTGGAGCGGGCGATAAAAAATCCTGCCGGAATTCCAAAAATACATGACAAAAAGGTGGCAAATGTTGCCGATAAAATCCCAAATTTCAAGGCTTTCAAAAACAAATTATCATTCAGGAGTGTTTTAAATGAGCCAGTCGATAGATTGTCAAAACTAAAACTAATTAGAATTACAAAAAATATCACAAGAAGATAGGTAATAAACTTAAAAATATCGGAATATTTTATCATTCTGCCATCTCAAACCCGTATTTTTCAAATATATTTTTTTGACTTTTGATAAAATTTATTGTTTTATTCACATCCGAAGGATTTTTTGCAAATTTTGTAACCCCGATATAATAAAACGTGTCAAACCTTAAATTTTCAGGCAGTTCTATATATTTAATCCCATTTGCCCTAGCGGTTGAATCAAATAACAGTCCGGCGTCCACAACTTCAGATTTAATATAATTTACTGTCTGCGATATGTTTACACTGTTGATTAATTTATTTGCCAGAAGCCTTTTTTTCATACCACTTTCAAGCTCAGGAAAAATTTTACTATAAAATATTTTTCCCGCAGACATTGTTTCAGGATTGCCAAGTGCAATTTTTACATCATTTTCAAGAAGGTCAGCAAATGAGTTTATTTTATCTTCTGCCCTCCTGGAAATTCCAAACACAAGCCTTTGCTTCAGCAGCTTCTGAGGGACAAAATTTATCTCACCCATTGCTTTTTCAGCATATACCGTCGATGCAGGGCTGTAAATATCTCCCAATTTGGAAATAACTATTTTATTTAAAAGCTGGCCAGAACCTCCGGTAATCAATATCAATTTGTCTTCAAATGTTTTATTGTATAGCTCTACAATCTCTGCTGCGGGCTTTGCTGCAGATGCTGCTGCATACCAGTATATTTCTCCTGCAAAAAGATTAATACTTGCAAATATCATGAGCAACAAAAACACCAATCTCATCTGAGCCCCCTAAATCCTACCAAGGATTCCGTCTTTAAAGATACAGTGAGTCTTTTTCCATTTACAATGCTTAACTTGTTAAAAGCGTGTATCGGAAGTCTTATATAAAGTATTTTCTTTTTAAAAATGACCATATTAATCTCCGCAAAACTTCCAAACAGCTTGATACGCTCCACATAGCCTTCCAGTAAATTTTCTCTGCCATTTTTTGAAGCGTCATCCCTTAAAATCATGACATTTTCAGGTCTGATTCCAAAATAATTCTTATCTTTAAAATTTTTTAATATCGGAATCCTCTCCATAAATTGCTCGTTTATTTCAAAAATATTTTTAAAATTCAATAGCAATGCAGTTTCCAAAAATTGAGGTGTGTCAAATATCTCTTTTGCCTTCCCGGTCTCAATTATTTTTCCATTATAAACAATTGCAATCTCTTCTCCGAGAAGGTAGGCATCCTCAATACTGTGTGTTACAAAAATTGATTTAACCTCTGAGTCAAAATTAAATTTTACCAGATTATCAATCAGTTTCATCAGTGTATCGATAAGTTTTTCCTTGATTGGTTTGTCAAGGGCAGAAAAAGGCTCATCAAAAAGCAAAATATCTGGTCTTGAAAATATTGCCCTTGCGATTGCCACTCTTTGTTTTTGCCCCCCTGAAAGGGTCGAAGGTTTGTCGTTGAGTTTTTCTTTTATTTCAAGCAATTCTAAAATCTCACTGTAAATCTTATCATCTATTTTAAGATGTTTTTGTTTAACAGCGTACTCAATATTTTCCCTGACTGTCATATTGGGAAAAAGTGTATATTCTTGAGGAAGATATCCTATATTTCTATGAAAAATAGGCAAATTTACATTTTTATTGCTGTCAAATAGTACTCTATCAGCGACTTTGATTATCCCGGTATCCGGCGGATAAAAACCTGCAATCATTTTCAAAAGATTTGACTTGCCAGCTCCACTTGGCCCGAAAAGGACAATTTTATTACTTTTGGTCTTTAATTCATAAGAAAAATTTAATTTCTTAAATCTTTTTTCCACACCAATTTCTATCATACACCTTTCCCAAAAGGACAAACTGGATATACGCATACTTTACAAAAATGACAAAGTCCGCCAATACTGTATTCTGCTATTTCTTCCTCAGTAACGAATTCTCCAGCTAGCAATCTCGGCAAAAAAATATCAAGAGCTGTAGCTTTGTAAAAAAGAGCAGCTGCAGGCACAGCACAAACCGGTTTATTATCTATATAGCCAATTGAAAAATTATTTCCGGGCTGAATGGGGTTGCCTTCTTGAACAATTCCGACACCAGCTTCTTTTATAGCTTTTTTAGTGTAATCATCAGGGTCAACAGATGTGCCACCTGTAATAAACAAAATATCTATTTCTTTAACATATTCTGCTATTGTGTTCGATATTGTATTTAATTCATCAGGCAAAATCGTATTTTTTATAACTTCTACATTAAATTGTTTGAGCTTATTTATTAACTTTTCTGTAAAGGCATCTTCTTTTCTACCATAATATACTTCATTTCCAGTAACAATTATCCCCGCTTTTTTTATTATATAAGGTTTAACACTTATAGCCCCTTTAAATAATATAGATAGTGCGTTATCAATAATACTTTTTTCACAGTACAGAGGAATAATTCTAAAAGCAGCTACAATCTCATCTTTTTTGACTGGAATATTATTATGTTTAGTTGGTAACGAGGGGATTTTTAATCTATTTATCTTACTTACAATATCTTTTTCGATTTTTAACAGACCATCAATTTTTGAATAAAAATTAATTTTTCCTTCAGAAGGTATTTTATCAAAATAAATATTATCGCCTGCAATATGGGGAGCTAATAGCAATGCGGCATCATCTTCATGAATATTTTCTTCAAGTTCTTCACCATCTAAAATAAAAACATTTTCTTTTCCAAGTAACTTAAGTTTCTCAATATCTTCCGGTTTAATTATATGATTTTTTTTAAATGCTACACTTTTAATATTTTTTTCAAGATCAACTTCGTTGATATCGTGAGCCAATGCCCTGCCAATAGCCTCATCTACCCTAACTTTTCTGAACATAATCACCTCATAAAAAAAAGCCGGTTACCCCAAAAGATAACCGGCAGTTGTTTTTTTATCCAGTTATCTCCTTTCCTAAACGAGGAAGGCATAAATGTTTCCATTTATACCCTGGGGCAAACGCCAGCCGTCATACAGCTCATAGCTAAAAGGCCTTAGATACTGCATGATCGGAGATTAATGAATATATATCAGGGTTTGTTTCTTCAGTCAACCAATAAAGTTAACGAATTACAGCAACAGCCTTTTATGAAAGATTATTTAGGTTATATAAATTTTAAAATAAAAAAAGGCCGGCAAACACCGGCCTTTTTAATAATAATCTGATTCAGATTAGAATCTGTAAGTCATCTTAAGGTAAAACTGGTCAACCTTATCAACTACAGGCATCAAAGTATTGAAAGCTGTAGCATCTTTAATCTTAACAGGTTCACCCATAAAGTTACCGCTATTTGTGTATTCATAGTCATAATGAATGTAACCAAGTGTGGCAAAAAAATTGTTGCCTACGATTGGCTGATGGTAATATACTTCGTAAACATCACCACGGGTAGCAAGTTTCTGTGCATCGTAGGTAAGGATAAATGGTTGCCAGTATTTTGAACCGTGGTTGTATTCCACGCCAAGTTTACCACCCAAAAATGGTAATTCAGGAGTCATAACACCAAGCCAGATAGAATGACCTGTACCATCCATCATCTGATCCATTCCCATAAACTGATACATTGGGTTAGCCGATCTGTTAGTAGGATCAGTTTTGCTCATTGAGTAAGCTGCAAACCAGCTAAAGTCAAATGTGTAGCCCTGAGCTATAAGAGAGTGAAGGTCAATATTACCAACTTCGCTCATAGGTTCAACACGGGAAACAAATCCGCCATAGTTAGGATTTAAAGTGTATTCATCATACTGACCATCTAAGTTATAATCTTTTCCTGACACATAGAATGGGAATACTGCGGTACCGATAAAACCGTCAGTAAGTCCGTATCCGTGAGCCCAGTTGTAAATAAGTTTGTAGTCTTCGTTATCAAAAAGCTTTACGATTGCTCCAAAGAAATGAACATCATTTACGTCTGCCTGAGCGTTCATAGAGTTGAGCGTGCCGTAGCCACCTTCGTAGCCCTGACCATAGCAGAATTTAACGTTAAGTCCTGGGATACCTGTCAAGTCAGCAAGATCAAATCCAAGAGAACCACCATCAAAGTTCATCTGAATGATTGTACCTGCAGGTGAGCCGCCAAGCACTGCATTTTCATGGTTTTCCATACCATAACCGTAAGCAGCAGGACGACGACCAAAAGAGAAATGCCAGTGAACATCACCGATGCTATTTTTATACACAAAGTAAGCTCTTTCAACCCTTAAAGTATCATCTGTTGGCACCTGAGCAGAGTTTGCATCAAGAGCCATACTCCCCATTGTGCCGTTGAAGAAGTGGAAAGGTGTAGAATCTCCAAAAGTCTTGAACATTGTAAGACGACCGGTGAAAGAAATATTTTCATTTACTTTTGAAGAAAGTCTTAAACGAAGCCTGTTAGTAAGCATAAAGTCATTGTTTGTGTCGTATTTTTTAGGTTTGATTTTTGACATCATATTAGAAACAACTTTAACTTCCTGTCCTGAAAGATTTCTTTTGCCAAGAAGGTAAGCAAAAGCATCAAAGTTAGCTTTTTGCTGAGCCAACGCAGCATCTGTAGTATCTACAGAACCATCACGGTTTAAATCCATACTTGAAAGAGTCGTAACATAGGTCATGTAGTCGCCCACACCATTAAATGCCGCAAAACCATTATTCCAGTCTGTATCTGCAATAAGGCCCATAAAACTTGCCCCAAATTGAGGGTCGGTCATTAAAGTACCATAAAGCATTTGAAAATCAGCACCATAATTATTAAGGAATGCGTCATTCCATCTGTCTTGGCCTGCCATATTACCCATTGGAGTAAGTATATAATTATCATTAGTGTCAACTAATGACTCACTTAACCATAAATTCATCATATCGCTTGCAAATTCAGGCATTGCCCTTACATTCTTATACTGTGTGCTGTCAAGTCTTGTCATAAACTCTGCACTGATAGAAAGCTTGTCTGTTGCAGTGTGTCTTGTGTTTTTGGACACAAATTTGTTCATAGTGTCCACCTGAGTCTGAAGGTCTGCAATCTGCTTTCTCAGCTGATCAAGTTCAGAATCAGCAAACGCAAAAGTTGAAACCAATAAAACCCCTAAAATTACACTTAAAAGTTTTCTCATCGAAACCTCCATAATTAATAAATTTTACCTACCTTATAAGTAGGCTATCAAAATTAAAACAAAGGGGGAAATCCCCCTTTAATTCCCAATCTTAACCACAAGTTTCTGGCTGGTCAGAGTCAAGTGCGTGGCTGTGAAGATATTCAAACATATCTTCTACATCCTTGTCGCTAAGTCCAGCTTTTGCTGAACATTCTTTGATCTTCGGCATAGCAGCTTTCCACTGAGCCTGTGTCTTAGACACTGGGCTAAGTGCAGCTACACCTGCTTTTGAGCCGTCATGACAAGCAAGACGACAGCTTTTTTTCCATACTCTTTTACCTTTTCTTGCATTGCCTGCAGCGTAAGCTGAAGTAACAGCAAAAATTGCAATTGTTGCTAAAACCAAAGCTGTAAAAAGTTTCTTTTTCATACATGCCTCCTTATTTTTGGCTAATGTGCCTTGTTTTATCTATATATTCAAAATAACCAATATTGACTTTATAATAAAAGCTATTCACAAAATACCTCTTCCACAATACCATCAAGGTCATTAATAAATTCCAGCAATCCCATTGCGAGCACCTTATAAAAATCAATCCTTGCGTGCCCGATAATATTTTTACAAAATTTCTCACACATTGGCAATATCAAACCGTACGATACAAGAAAAAATCCTTTGGCAGCGCTTATACCATCCACATTGAGTCTGCCAATCATTATGGAAATATATTCAAGCATTATATAAATATTGTCTTCCAGGTCTTTGCATTCCTCTTTCAGCTCAAAACCTGTTTTTATCATCAAATCTTTAAGCTTTATCAGATAATCGCTGTATAACAAACCTTCATCGGTGAGATAAACCGAAGCATAAGGGCTTGCAGGCACGCCGTCCTTATTTGTCACAAAAAGTCTTGTATACTCCACCTGCATATCATCAACCTTGTCAAGAATAAGCTTTTGACCTGTATACTCTTCAAAAAAATCGTCAAAATATCCAACAGATTCTTTAAGCCTGCTGTATACTTTTACATCGGGGTATCTAAAGGCAAGGGATAAAAACATCAAGATGTTGCTAAGATTTATTACCGCTGTTTCATCATAGCGGTCAAAATTAATGACGATATCTTCCCAGTTGCCAGCCTTTGCGGTCTCTTTTATCTTTTGTAAATCAAAAGGTACTTTTAATTCAAGCATTTTTCACCATATTTGAATATTCCAACCATGCTATGTATCATTTTAAATAAAGAAATTTATTTGTAAAGACTTTTTTGTATACAATATGCAATTTTATTAAAATGCTTTTTTAAATCCAATTGTGAATAAAAGGAAAATTGATACTGAGATAGCGCTCAAAAAAAATAAAAATATTTTCCATCCTTGATTTTCATATATAAGTCCGGGCAAATACGACCCCAGAATCCCTCCAAAATAATAAAATGAGACATAAAGGCCGTTGACCACCCCTTTGTTTTTATCGACATTTTTGTTCACAAAGCCAGAGCCTGCCGAGTGTAACATAAACATCCCTGCACAAAAGGCAAACATATTAATATATATCAAGCTCACACTATCTATCTGAAAAAATAAAATTGAAACTATATATATAGCTGAACCCAGCAAAAATACATTTTTGTAGCCGTATTTGGTTATCAGTCTTGATGAATACAGGCTGACAAATACCCCCATCAGATAGCCTGAATATGCAAGACCGGTCTTTAATTCATTTGACTTTTCGTTTATCTTCGAAAGATGGTCGGGAAGATAATTTAAAATGGCAGCAAAACAAAAAAATGAGAGAAAAATGGCCGCATACACTATTACAAATTTTCTATCCTTCAAAACAACGAGCAAATTTTTAAAATCAGGCCTGGCAGCATTGAAAGTTACATCTTTTTCAAGAAACCTTATAAAATATATTATACAAAGCAAACACACTCCGAGAAAAATGAAGCTTATCCGCCAATTAAAAACATAAGAAATAACTCCTGACACAGCGCGCCCTGAAAATCCGCCTATTATCGTGGATGCTATATAAATCGACATACTTTTTTGAATAATCTCGCTGCCCGAAACTTTTGAAACATATGTCATAAGGGATGTCAGGATTGCAGGTATCAAAAACCCCTGAAAAAGCCTGATAAATAAAATCTGGGAAAAACTTGCCGAAAGCCCAAGCAAAACCTCGCTTGCACCAAGCAAAAATACAGCCACAAGGATTACCTTTCTTGCAGAAACAGTCTCAAGAATAACCCCGTAAAAAAAAGGTGAAAAACTTAACGGTATAAGTGTAAATGTAATAATAAGCCCTGCGATTGAAGCAGAAACATCAAATTGCTTTGACAATATTGGAAGAAGCGGTTGAGGGGCATATAGAGCCGAAAATGTCAAAATGGATGCAAGACATATCAGTGAGAGATTTTTGAAATTCATTAAGACTTTATATCTAAAATATATCCAAGCATTTCGTCCCCTGTTTTTATTGTCTTCGTATTTGCCTGGATGTATCTCAAATTGACCATATTATCTACAATCTCTTTTGCCAAGTCCACATTTGAAGCCTCAAGAAAACCCGGCATAATTTCGTAGCTGTTTGCTGGCATAGCATTGCCAGACTCATCAAAAATATCAATTTTAAAAACATTTTCTCCGTTTAAGACAAGATTTCCTCTGGTATCAATGCTCAATTTATCTTCAGCACTTATATTCAAGCCTTCAGTCAGCCTGTCACCATTTGCATTTACAATATCACCGTTTTTATCAAGGTAAAAATTACCTATTCTTGTGTAATTATCTCCTGTCTGGGCTTTAAGTTTAAAATAACCATTTCCGTTTATTGCAAAATCAAGGTTTCTACCTGTATGAATCATATACCCATTCGATTTATCACTATTGACTGATATAACCTTTACGCCACCCTTTGAAATATCAGACAATACTGTATATTTTGACTTATAGGCCTGAGAATTGACGTTTGCAATATTATTTGCAGTCACTGCCGATTTTGTCTGTCCTGCTATGACTGCACTAAGTGCTGAATATAAACCCTGAATCATTTGCATTCTCCTTATTTTTATATTATATTATGTTTTACAATTTTACAAGAAGGAGATTATTATGGCTCAAATAACTGACGATTTTTTGAAAGATTTTTTAAAAAGTGCCAAAAACATTGTAATTGTAGGCGCTTCCAACAAACCTGAAAGAGCAAGCAACGGCATTATGAAATTTTTGATGGGCAAAGGGTACACATGCTTTCCGGTGAACCCTGCTGAAGATGAAGTCCTGGGGGTTAAAGCATACAAATCTATCAAAGATGTCCCAGTTACGCCTGATATTGTGGATGTATTTAGAAAAAGTGAGGCTGCCCCTGAAATAGTAAAAGAGTCGATAGAAAAAGGGGCAAAATTTATATGGTTGCAAGAAGAAGTTTACAGCGAAAAGGCTAAGCAAATCGCAGATGAAAACAACGTGCCAATAGTTATGAATAAATGTATATTTAAAGAATTTCTTAGACTTAAAATAATAAACTAACGACATATGAGCCTTTTTTTCTCTGCACTTTTACACGTATTTCTAAAACTTTTCTTTATCCTTACCCCTTTTTTCGTACTATCAACATTTCTTGTAATGACAAAGGATTTTACAGAAAAAGAGAGAAAAAGGACTGCCATTAAGGTTGCTTTTGCTGTCCTTTTAATCACATTTACAATGTATCTTTTCGGTAAATATATTTTTATTGTGTTTGGAATTACCATTGATGCTTTTAGAATTGGTGCCGGTGTTTTACTTTTTTTATCATCGATAAGCCTTGTGCAGGGGAAAACTGTTCAGGTTAAAGATGACAATGAAGACATTGCGGTAGTCCCCCTTGCACTCCCCGTTACAGTTGGACCGGGTACTATCGGTATTTTACTTGTAATGGCCGCTGAAAATAAATCTCTTGTTTTAAAGATTGCCGATTGCACCGGACTTTTTCTCGCAGTTGCGACAGTTGGCATTCTTCTTGTACTTTCAGTTAAAATCGAACGCCTCATCGGTCAAAAAGGGATTGCCATACTCAGCAAGGTAACGGGGCTTTTTATTGCATCAATCTCAGCTCAGCTGATTTTTACTGGGGTAAAAAACTTTTTATTTAATTGAACCCCACATCCTGAGATGCTTTTCGATAAAGTTTATAACCTCTTCGTGCTGGTCATCACCACGCCCAACAATTTCAAGAGGTTTTCCAAAGGCAAAACTTATCTTCTTTGAAGGATCGATTTTACCAAAATCCTTGAAAAATGAGCCGTTTGCCCAGGCGTCTGTTCTTAGTGCCACGGGGACTACCTTCACCCCTGCTTTTTTAGCCAATTTTATACCTATCGTGTTGAATTGTTTGGCATCAAATGATGTAGTCCGTGTGGTCTGAGGAAAAACTATCACCGATAGTCCAGAATTTATTCTCTCCAAACCGTCATTAAGGACTGTTTTTAAATCCTCTCTTGGATTATCTCTGCTTACCACTACAGGGTTTCTTGAAATCATAACATGTTTGAATACTGGGTATTCCACAAGGCTTTTTTTGACGACGTAAGTCACTTTTTTATAAGGATGTATAACACATGGAAGCACAAACGTCTCAAGCGTGCTCATATGATTGCCAATAAAAACTACCGGCTCATTAATGGATTTGAAATTTTCAGTCCCGGTTATTTCAATATTGCATCCAACCTTTTCAAGGAGTTTAACCACATCATAACTGCTTTTAATCCACTCTTCATCATTATATTTCCCCTTTTTGGCAAGACTGCTTGCACTAAAAACTATTTTCATCAAGCTGGTATAAAAATAGGCAGTAGGAAAGAGCCTGCCAAAAAAATTTGATTGTTTACCTTCTGTTTTATAATTTCCGATATCAATATTCATACTTTTCACCATTTATTAGTTTATTTTCAGATAAAGTTCGTTATAATTTATTTATTATCAAACATCAAGGGGTATAACATGGAAAAATTGTTAAACGGAATAGTGAAATTCAGGTCTGAGGAATTTGAAAAATACTCTGATGTATTTGAAAGTCTTAAAAATGGGCAAAATCCTCATACGCTTTTTATAGGCTGCTCTGATTCGAGAGTCGTCCCCACACTTATTACAAGAAGCCTGCCAGGTGAACTATTTTTGCTGAGAAATATTGCCAATATCGTTCCACCTTTCAGGCAATCAGATGAATATTTCAGTACGCAGGCCGTAATAGAATATGCTGTCAACATACTCAATGTGGAAAATATTGTAGTGTGCGGCCACTCAAATTGCGGTGGGTGCAATGCTCTCTTAAACTATCATAAATTTGACTTTTCCAGGATTAAAACTGTTAAAAAATGGCTCAGCCTTGGCCTTCCGGCCCTTGATAAATTAAAAGCAATTTCTGACAATTATTCAATGCCAGTTAAAGAATGGATGATAGAGCAGCTAAACATTATTGAACAAATAAAAAATCTTTTAACCTATCCATATATAGCTGAAAAATACAGCTCAAAAAAATTGAATATTTACGGTTGGTATTACATAATTGAAAAAGGGGAGATATTTAACTACAATAAAGAAACAGGATATTTTGAACCTATCAATATGTGAAAAAGGCCCCTGACGGGGCCCATTTTATCTATTTTCTATATCTCTCAGCTACTGAAACCCTTAAAAGCTCTCTTCTCAACTCTGCCTCAACCTTTCTGAACTTCATTTCATCTTCATGACGTGCCGCCTCAAGGGCTTTTTCTGCTTCAAGTTTCCTTCTGATTGCTTCTTCGAGGTCAATTTCACGACCAAGCTCTGCACTTTCAGCTAGCACAGTAACTCTGTCATCCACCACCTCAAAAAAGCCTCTGTCTATTGCGACATAATCTTCCACACCATTTTGCTTGTAAACAAGCTCACCTACCCTGAGAGCAGTCAGAAAGGGGGTATGACCCGGCAAAACACCAAAATCGCCTTCCACTCCGGGAGCGACAACTTCATCAACTTCAATTGACAAAAGCTGTCTTTCAGGAGATACAAGCTCTAACTTTAGCTTTTCAGCCATGATTATCCTCTTTTCTTAAGCTGTTCAGCTTTTTCATATACCTCTTCAATACCGCCTACCATGTAAAATGCCTGCTCAGGAAGATCGTCACACTTACCATCAAGAATCTCCTTAAAGCCCCTGATGGTATCTTTCAACTGAACATACTTACCTTTCATACCAGTAAACTGCTCTGCAACATGGAAAGGCTGTGACAGGAATCTCTGAATTTTTCTTGCCCTTGCAACAGTAAGTTTATCCTCTTCTGTAAGCTCTTCCATACCAAGAATTGCAATAATATCCTGCAATTCCTTATATCTTTGAAGAATAGCCTGAACACCCCTTGCAACATTGTAATGTTCCTCACCTATAATGTTAGGGTCAAGCATTCTTGATGTAGAGTCAAGAGGGTCAACAGCAGGGTAGATACCAAGCTCTGCAATCTGACGTGACAAAACTGTAGTAGCGTCAAGGTGCGCAAAGGTTGTAGCAGGTGCAGGGTCTGTAAGGTCGTCCGCTGGAACATAAACCGCCTGAACAGATGTAATAGAACCTTTATTTGTAGAAGTAATTCTCTCCTGCAATTCACCCATTTCAGTACCAAGAGTCGGCTGGTAACCAACTGCAGAAGGCATACGACCGAGAAGCGCTGACACTTCCGAACCTGCCTGAGTAAACCTGAATATATTATCAACGAAAAGAAGAACGTCCTGCCCTTCTACATCCCTGAAATACTCGGCAATGGTAAGCCCTGTAAGACCAACCCTCATCCTTGCTCCTGGCGGCTCGTTCATCTGACCATAGATGAGTGCAACTTTATCCAAAACACCGGACTCTTCCATTTCAAGATAAAGGTCGTTACCTTCCCTTGTCCTTTCACCAACACCACAGAAAACAGAATATCCTCCGTGCTGTTTTGCAATATTGTTGATAAGCTCCATTATAAGTACTGTTTTACCAACACCGGCACCACCAAAAAGACCTGTCTTTCCACCTTTGGTGTAAGGCTCAAGAAGGTCAATAACCTTAATGCCTGTTTCAAGAATCTCATTACCTGTATCCTGATCTTCAAGTGTTGGAGCAGGTCTATGAATCGGCCAGTAATCATCGGCTTCAACTGCCGGTTTGTTATCCACAGGTTCACCAACAACATTCAAAATTCTTCCAAGGGAATTTTTGCCTACAGGCGCAGTAATAGGTTTACCCGTATCTTCTGCATCCATACCCCTTACAAGTCCTTCTGTTGAAGTCATAGCAACAGCCCTGACTGACTTTTCCCCCAAGTGCTGCTCAACTTCACAAACCACAACATTACCTGTAACAGGGTTAGTAAGCTTAATAGCGTTATAAATTTCAGGCAAATCACCGCTTTCAAATTTTACATCGACTACTGGTCCAATAATCTGGACTACCTTTCCTACGTTTGCCATTATTCTCACTCCTTTATTTTAATGCCTCAGCACCGTTTACAATATCCAAAATCTCTTTTGTAATTGCTGCCTGTCTTGCCTTGTTGTACGTTATCTCAAGTTTCTTTATGAGTTCACCGGCATTTCTTGTTGCATTATCCATTGCTGCCATTCTCGCCCCGTGCTCTCCGGCAATAGATTCAAGAATGGCACTGAAGATGGAAAAATTTAGATATCTTGGCAAAATCTCTTTTATTAAGCTTTCAGGTGAAGGCTCATAAAGATAATCTATTGTATTCTCACTTTCAGTTTCCTCAAGGCTTAAAGGCAACAACTTTTCCACTTTTGGCACCTGATATGCAACAGACTTGAATTCGTTGTAAATCGTGTAAACCTCATCAACTACGCCATTTACAAAGTCATCGCCCACTGCTTTTCCGATTTCGATTGCATCATCATATCTAACTTTGCCACCAAAAGTAATATATTTCTTCAAGATTTCGTACTCACGCTTTCTGAAAAAATCGTACCCTTTTCTACCTACAAAGTAGAATTTTATTTTTTTGGAAGGATTTTCCCTTACAAACGCAAGTACCTTTTTTATAATGTTTGCATTAAAACCGCCACAGAGACCTCTATCAGAGGTGATTACAACAAGACCTATGTTGTTTACCTCTTCTTTCTTTTGCAAAAACGGATGGACTTCCTCGCTTACCCTTGCCCCAATGTTGTTTACAACATTTCTAATATTATAGGCATAAGGCCTTGCAGCAGCCATCGCATCCTGCGCCTTTCTCATTTTTGCAGCAGAGACCATTTTCATGGCTTTGGTAATCTTCTGCGTATTTTTAACCGACTTTATTTTTCTTTTAATATCTCTCATTCCAGCCATTTAGGGTCCCCTTTAGGCAGAAAACTGCTTTTTAAACTCTAATACAGCCTCTTTCATTTTGGCAGTCAGCTCATCACTGAGTGCCTTTTTATCTCTAATTTCCTGTAATATTTCAGGTTTATTTGTCTTAACATAGGAAATGAGCTCAGACTCAAACCTTGTAACACTCTTTGTTGGTATATCATCAACAAGTCCGTTTACACCTGCAAAAATTGCCATTACCTGCTCTTCAACAGGGACAGGTGCATACTGACCTTGCTTGAGTATCTCCACAAGTTTCTCACCTCTGTTAAGCTGTGCTTGTGTAGCAGCGTCAAGGTCGCTTCCAAACTGGGCAAATGCTGCCAATTCCCTAAACTGCGCAAGCTCAAGTCTCAGTCTACCAGCAACCTGTTTCATAGCCTTAATCTGTGCAGCACCACCAACCCTTGAGACTGAAAGACCAACGTTAACAGCAGGTCTTATACCTGAATAGAAAAGGTCACTCTCAAGATATATCTGACCATCAGTAATAGAAATAACATTTGTAGGGATGTAAGCAGATACGTCCCCGGCCTGTGTTTCGATTATAGGAAGAGCAGTCAATGAACCTGCTCCAAGCTCATCATTTAACTTGGCAGCTCTTTCAAGAAGTCTTGAGTGAAGATAAAATACATCCCCAGGATAAGCTTCACGTCCGGGCGGCCTTCTAAGCAGCAGAGAAAGCTGCCTGTATGCAGTCGCCTGTTTGGAAAGATCATCATAAATAACAAGCGCATGCTTACCTCTATCCCTGAAATACTCACCCATTGTACAACCTGAAAAAGGAGCGATAAACTGTAATGGCGCAGGGTCACTTGCAGTCGCTGAAACTACAATTGTGTAATCCATTGCACCATGCTTTTCCAATGTATCTACAACCCTTGCAACAGTTGATCTTTTCTGACCAATTGCAACATACACACAAATAACATCTTTTCCTTTCTGGTTAATAATAGTATCAACAACAACAGCGGTCTTACCTGTCTGCCTGTCACCAATTATAAGCTCCCTCTGGCCTCTACCAATAGGAATCATAGAGTCGATAGCCTTGATACCTGTCTGCAAAGGCTCATGAACAGGTTTTCTTGCTACAATACCTGGAGCGATCTTTTCAATTACATCATACTCTTCTGTCTCAATTGGCCCTTTACCATCAATAGGCTGACCAAGTGGATTCACAACTCTTCCCACAAGAGCCTCACCAACTGGCACAGACGCAATTTTTCCTGTTCTTTTAACAGTATCCCCTTCTTTGATATGGGTATATTCACCCATGATAACGATACCGACGTTGTCCTCTTCAAGGTTAAACACAATACCGTAGACTCCGCCAGGCAATTCAACAAGCTCACCAGCCATAGCATTGTCAAGGCCATAAACCTTAGCAATACCGTCACCGGCGCTCAAGACCGTACCAATTTCTTCCATCTGAACTTTCTGTTCAAAATTTTTAATCTGTTCCTTAATGACCTTGCTTATCTCTTCTGCCTTGATCTGCATATCGCGCTACTCCTTTTTTATTTATCCTATCATTCTTTCTTTTAATCTGTTAAGCTGACCTTTTACTGAAGCATCCAACTGCTGACTTTTTATCCTTGCAATAAGCCCCGCAATAATCGACTTATCAACCTTTACATCCAATACCACCTTTTTTCCTGAAATCTTCTCAAGGGATGCTTTGATTTCACTCTTCAAATCGTCATTAACATCAAAAGCGGCAATCACCTCAGCAACCACTTCACCTTTATCTTCCATATCAAGGTAGTTCATATACTCATATATGCCAGGTAAAAGTGAAATTCTCCCTTTATTAACAAGAAGCGTTAAAAAGTTAAACAGGTCAGAAGATATCTTACCCTCACCCTTAAGAGTCTGGAAAAATTTAAGCTTTTCATCCTTTTTTATTAGTGGGGATTTGATAAAAGTAATAAAATCCTGACTTTCCTTAATAACAGACACAAGCTCTTTCAACTCTTCGAAAACAGAGTCAAATTTCCCGCTCTCCTTCAATGCTTCATAAAAAGCTATCGCATATCTTTTGGAAACAATATCGACTCTCAATTTACCGCTCCTATCTTTTTAATATATTCCTTCATAAGTACATTTTGTTTTTCTTCTGTTATAGTTGTCCCAAGCTTTTCCTCTGCAAGTTTTAAAGCAAGCTTAAAAGTCTCCTGCTTAAGTTCATCCTTGGCCCTATTAAGGTCCGCTTCAATCATACTTGAGGCAAAGTGTTTCAATTTTTCAATATTCTTGTCAGCTTCTTCTATTATTCTTTCTTTCTCGGCTTCAGCAGCTTTGAAAGCCTTTTCTTTCATCTCCTCAAGCTCTTTGTTCATCAAAGAAAGTTTTGATTTATAATCCTTTAACTCAGCCTCAGCATCCATTTTTGCCTTTTCAGCATCCTGTATTGCCTTTTCTATATCCGCTGTCCTGCCTGTAAGAAATTTAGAAACAGGATTTTTCAAAACCTTGTAAAGTATGAACGCAAAAACAGCAAAAACAACTACTCTCCAGAATAATCCCATAAAGTCAGGGCCATGAGCCTCGCCACCAGCTTCACTGGCAAAAGCAGCAGAAGCTATAAGTAAATTAAAAATTATGCCAAAAAATCTCTTCACTATCCCCTCCTAAGCAACTTTGCCCAAAATTTTCTCAACAATATCATCGGCAATTTTATGAGCCTCGGCTTCAAGAGTCAATTTTGCCTTTTCAACCTGTATCTCAAGCTCTTTTCTGGACTCTTCAATCTTTTTGTCAATTTCTCCCTTAACTCTTGAAACTTTTTCATATGCCTCACTTAATGCCTGCTGTCTGATTTTGCTTTGATACTCAGCCACCTCACTTCTCACCTGCTGTAAATTCTCTTCGTATTCCCTTTTGCTTTTTTCAACTTCACTTCTCAACTTGGAAGCAGCATCAAGCAGACCCTTTATTTTTGCATCTCTATTCTCAATATTTGAAAGCATTGGGTCATAAATCAGCTTTTTACCCACAAAAAGTATTATTAAAAAGTTTACCATCTGGATTATCAGGGTAAAGTCGATACTAATCATTACGTTTCTCCTTTAATAAGAAAATTTAATTAAATCGGTATACTGTATACAATCTCCAGCAGTCGGCTGAGATTAACAAAATAACTATTTTTTGTCAACATTAAAAACAAGTTTTATTATTGTAAAATCACTCCTTAAGTACATCTATTCCGGGCAAATGTCCAAGTTCAATATATTCCAAGGATGCCCCACCTCCTGTGGAAACATGCGACAATTTTTTATCAGCGCCGGTTTTTTTCACGGCACTAACAGAATCGCCACCACCAACAACCACAACGGCATCTATATTTGCAAGAAGGTTGGCAATTTCAAAGGTTCCTTTAGAATATCTTTCATCTTCAAAAACTCCCATTGGTCCATTCCATAACACAGTTTTACATTTACTTAATTGACTCCGGTACAACTCTATGGTTTTTTCGCCGATATCAAGCCCCATAAGATTGTCCGGAATATTGACGTCATTTATTATCTCTTTTTCACCACAAAACTCAGCTGAACAAACATGGTCAACAGGAGTAAATATTTCCACCCCTTCTTCTTCAGCTTTTTTGTAAATATTTTTAACTGTTTCCAATTGCTCATCCTCTACAAGGGATTTTCCAATGGAATATCCTTTATACTTTAAAAAAGTATAAGCCATTGCCCCTCCGATAAAAATCTTATCCACTAAATTGATAAGGCTCTCTATTACACCAATTTTATCGCTGACTTTAGCCCCTCCAAGAATTGCACCAAAAGGTCTATCGGGGGACTGAAGAAGCTTTTCAAAGTAGTTTACCTCTTTTTGAAGCAAGAATCCTGCATATTTTTCCTCAACTCTTCGGGGCAACCCATACACAGAGGCATGTTTCCTGTGGCTTGTACCAAAAGCATCATTCACATAAACATCCGTTATTTTTTTCAGCTCGTCGCAAAAGTCATCAAGGTTTTTTTCTTCACCTTTATAAAATCTTAAATTTTCAAGTAAAAGTATTTCGCCATTTTTCAACTCATTTACTGCATTTACAACTTTTTCCCCTATGCAGTCATCTACAAATTTAACCTTAAAAAAATTGCTGTTTATATAGTCCGCAACGGGATTAAGTGAAAATTCCTTTTTGAATTCCCCTTTTGGTCTGCCAAGATGTGACGCAAGAATAACTTTACCTTTTTTCTCTTTGATAAACTCAATCGTTTTTATGGCTTCTCTTATCCTTGTGTCATCGGTTACAATCCCATCTTTTAAAGGGACATTAAAATCAACCCTTACAAACACTCTTTTACCTTCAAAATTTGCAGATTCAACACTTTTTACCATAAAACCTCCGAAAATATTTAAAGAAATGGTCTGCCGAAGCAGACCTGTGAGATATTATAAAAGTTTTGTTGCAAGCTCAACAATTCTGTTTGAATAGCCCCACTCATTGTCATACCAGCTTATTACCTTGACGCAAGTATCCCCTACTACTTTTGTAAGGGGTGCATCAAAAATGGATGAATGAGGATTCCCATTGAAATCAATAGACACAAGCTCTTCATTCACATACTGAAGAATACCTTTCAAAGGTCCCTCAGCAGCATCTTTCACCGCGCTGTTTACAACATCCTCTGTGACTTTGACTTTCAAATTGCATGTCAAATCAACAAGAGAAACATTAGGCGTAGGTACCCTAACAGCCATACCGTCGAGCTTCCCTTTAAGTTCCGGTAAAACAAGCCCCACCGCCTTTGCGGCACCTGTGGAAGTAGGAATCATAGAAACGGCAGCAGCTCTTGCCCTTCTTAAATCTTTATGTGGCAAATCAAGAATTCTCTGGTCATTTGTATACGAATGTACAGTGGTCATAATGCCATTTACAATGCCAAACCTGTCATTAAGTACTTTTGCAAGTGGCGCAAGACAGTTGGTGGTACATGAAGCATTTGAAATTACGTGATGTTTTTCCTTGTCGTATTTTTCAAAGTTTACACCAAGAGCTACCGTTATATCCGGATCATCTGCTGGTGCAGAAATGATTACCTTTTTGGCTCCAGCTTTAAGATGTGCTGCAGCCTGTTCCCTTTTTCTGAAAACACCGGTAGATTCAATGACAACATCAACTCCTAAATCCCCCCATGGGAGCAAAGAGGCATCTTTTGAAGAATAAACATTAATCTTTTTACCATTTACAACAATAGCCTTTTCCTCTGCCTTGATATCGAGATTTGCAATACCATGAACTGAGTCATACTTGAGCAGGTGAGCCAAGGTAGAAGCGTCGGTCAAATCATTGATACCAACAAACTCAATATCGAGATTTCTTGACATAGCTGCCCTGAATGCACATCTGCCAATCCTGCCAAAACCATTAATTGCCACTCTTGTTGCCATCAGTAGATTCCTCCTTACTTTTTATATATTTTTTAAGCAAATTAACCTCGTTATTTAAAAAATCATGAATATTCTTCAAATCTTTGTCTTCAATTTTTTTCTTTTTGTCAACCATATTAATAAGCCTTTCAAGTGAATATACCGATTTTACAATCGATTCAGAAAGTTTTGAATTTTCGTTATCAATCAATTTTTTATAATTTTCCACCGAATTTTCAAGGCGATCAATTCTACTCTTAAGATTTTTATTTTCGCTTTTAAGTTTTAAAACTTCATTTACAGTGCTTTGCTCAAGGACTTTTTGCAATGCAATAGAAAGCTTCTGAATTTTCGACTGTGCCTCTTCATACATTTCCAGAAGCGAGTTATATTCTGCTCTTAACGAGCTTATCTCATTAATACTTTGAATTTTCTCCCTTGAAATCTTATGTATCTGCTCCCTTGATTTCTTCAGATTTTCCACAAGATTATATTGCTCAGTAATATCATTTAAATATTCCCCTATTTCGATTACTTCTCCATTCTCATCAAAAATAGGATACATCGTGTGTTCGTACACAAGCTCCTTACCATCTTTATTAATTTTAATGTGCTGACAGATAGATTTCTTCTTCTCAATTACATCATTTACTCTACACCACTCACAAATACTTTCATTATTAAAAACAAGTTTGAAACATTTACTGCCTATAAATTTTGGTAAATCCTTTTCACCAGTAAAATCAGAAACACTTTTATTCACGTTTAAAAGTTCATAATTCAAATCCACTGAAAAAAGAGGCAAGTTCAGTCCGTCTATAAGCTTCAGCATTTTGCTTCTGCTGTTTCTCAAAATCCTGACCGACTCTTCAAGCCCCTCAATTTCATAAGCTTTTTTTGTTAGTATTTCTTCTAAATTTGAATACTTCTCATATACTTCACTAAGCTCCTTCTCACACTCAGAAAGCTCCTCCCTTAAGAGCTCCACCTCTCTTGTCAGGCTATTTTCCGAAAAACTTAAGCTATATGAAAGCTCAGTGAGTTTTGAAATAATGTTGATTGTAGATGAATAATCTTTATTACCCTTGATGATAAGTTTACACTCTACATTATCTACTGTTAAGGGAATTACAAAAATAAAAACAAGCTCGCCAGCTTGCCTGAAAAGTTTAAACGGTATATTTTGAGATATTACATCCTCTACGATTTCCGGGATTTTTGCCTGTATCTTTTTACCGTTAAGGTATGCGTGATAACAGCCACTTTCATAAACTACCAGCGGCAAACCATTTGCCTTTGCAGATAGTTGTTTAAAAAAGTCATCAATAAAATTCATCTAAAATGCCCCTTTGCAAGAGCAAAACAATCGACCCTTTTTGCCCCTTTTAGTTTCAGTGCCCTTGCACATTCATTTACTGTGGCACCTGTAGTGATTATATCATCAACCAGCAAAATATTCAAACCCAATGTGCTAAAATTACAATCAACAGAATTTTTAACATTAACAAGTCTTTCTTTTCTGGAGTATTGCCATTGAAATTTTGTATATCTTTTTTTACTTAATATTTTTTTGTATTTTATCCCGTAAAATAGACTTATATTTTTTGCAATTCTTTCCGATAAGTGGACAAACCTTATAAACCTTCTTCTGAAACTTACAGGAACAGGGACCACAAGGTCGTAATGATTAAGCTCATTTTCCTGAATAAATTGCCCGACAATAGCATCAATAAAAAATTTTTCTTTTAATCCGAATCTAAATTTAATATTTTTTACTGCATCCCTTAATGTTTTTTCGTACCAACAAGCAACAAATAGTCGGTCATAATTTCTTTTCAATAGACAATTTTTACAAAAAGATGCAGAAATTTCAAGAGGATACCCACAAGCACTGCATACGTGCTCAATAAATTTTACTTCAGCCTTGAAACACTCTTCGCAGATAAAGTCATTGTATTTGATAGTCTTACTACAGACAGCGCACCGGGAATAGAAAACTTCATCCAATAATGAGTGACTCACCTGTCATCTGCTCTGGCTTTTCAATGCCCATAATATCAAGAATAGTCGGAGCAATATCAGCAAGTTTTATGTCTTTGTGAGACTTGAGCTTGCAATTATAATTATAAACGATGAAGTGTACAGGATTAATTGTATGGGCAGTATGAGGCTGATCATTTTCATAGTCCCACATCTGCTCACAGTTGCCGTGATCAGCAGTTACAATAAGAACAGAATTTGTCTCATCTGCAATTTTGATTACCCTTCCAAGGGCATTATCCACTGCCTTGCAGGCTTTAATGGCGGCTTGCTGCACGCCGGTATGACCCACCATATCAGGGTTTGCAAAGTTCATAATAACTACATCTATATTTTCACTCAGATAAATCTTTTCAAACTCCATTACAACCTTTTCAACACTCATTTCAGGCTTTTGATCGTAGGTTGCAACTTCCTTGGGCGATGGCACAAGTACCCTTTTTTCCCCAGGAAACTCGATTTCCCTGCCACCATTGAAGAAAAACGTAACGTGAGCATATTTCTCTGTTTCAGCAATTCTAAGCTGCTTTAGCCCCTTGTTACTTATAACTTCACCAAAAATATTAGTAAGCTCCTCAGGTGGAAATGCAATATCAAAACGGAAATTTTTATCATATTCAGTCATTGTTATAAATTGTACATCAACGACTTTTTTACGTTCAAAATCACTAAAACTTTTGTCGGTCAGCGCAACTGTAAGCTCTCTTGCCCTATCCGCCCTGAAATTAAAGAAAAATACTCCATCGCCATCGTCTATTCCTCTAAAATCTTTGAAAACTCCCGGCTCAATAAACTCATCGGTAATATCATTTTTATAAGATTTTAAAATATACTCAGCAGGTGATTCCGTGACTTTGTTGTCAGCCCCTATTATTGAGCTATAAGCCTTTTGAACCCTGTCCCATCTTTTATCTCTGTCCATTGCATAGTATCTGCCTGATATAGTAGCTATCTCACCGTAACCGATAGCATTAAGATATTCTTGTAATTCATTTATATAATTGATACCACTTTTAGGTGGAGTATCCCTGCCATCCATGAAAGGGTGAATATAACTTTTTTCCACCCCAAAATCTTTTGCCATTTTTACAAGTGCTTTTAGGTGGTCAATATGGCTATGGACGCCACCATCACTTAATAGACCTAAAAAATGAGCACTTTTACCATTTTTTTTGAGTTTTTCAAAAAATCTTACAATGTTAACATTTTCATATATTTGTCCTGTTTCAACAGCTTTGTTAATCCTTAAAAAATCCTGATAGACCACTCTGCCAGCGCCTATATTTGTATGCCCTACCTCAGAATTGCCCATTTGTCCTTTCGGCAAACCAACCCACTCTTCACTGGCATTCATAATAGTCCAGGAAGCATTTTCCAAAAGAAAATTATAATTTACAGGATTTGATAATTTTACGGCATTATGCTCGCTGCTCTCTCTGACACCCCAACCGTCAAGGATTAACAAAATAACTTTTCTCATGAAAGCTACATCCTTATTACACCTTTTTTCTCAAGCTCACTTTTACAGTCTGTGCAATACCTTGCAAAAGGAACATACTCCAGTCTCTTTTCTTCTATATCCTCCCCGCACTCAATACAAACTCCGTAGGTACCTTCTTCAAGCCTTTTCAAAGCCTGCTCTACAAGCCTGAGCTTTAAGGCGTCTGTTTCTACTCTGCCAAGCATAAGATTTTTATTGTAAATATTGTATGCCTCATCAGCTGAGTCCTGACCTGAAGAATCTTCACCAAGACTTAAAGCTTCTTCATATTTGGATTTTAATGACTCAAGAAGCTCCTTTTTCATTTTAAGTAGCCTCTCGCGATAAATTTCAGTTTTGTTAGGATCCATATGTTCCTCCTGAATCTATAATTAATGACTATTTATGATATGGATGCCCATACCTTATAGTCATCCCTCGATAAATCTGCTCAGCAAGTACTGCTAAGGCAAGCTGATGTGCCATTGTTAGCTTTGACAAAGAAATTATTTCATCACAAAATCCTGTCAAGGATTTATCATGACCATAAGACCCGCCAATCAAAAAAGCCAATTTCTTTCTGGTCTCAAGCAAATTGGACAGCCATTCTGAAAATTTTATAGAATCAAAGCTCTTTCCATTTTCGTCAAGAAGTATTCTGTAATACCCTTTTGAAGATTCAAGAAGCTTTTTACCATCCTCTCTTTTTACAACATTTTCATCTGCATAATGAGAGCTTTTGAAATCAAGAAAATCCAACTTTACATATGTTGCCAATCTGTTAGCGTACTCTTTGAACATACTCAAAGCCGCCTTGTCATTTAATTTTGAGGCCATAATTATTTTAATTTCCATAAAATTGGGCTAACATATATATGACATTGTGTGATGTGTCAATATATTTATTAATCAAGTTAAAATTATCTAACTTAGAAAATCTAACATTGTTTATGAAGCTTATCAATAAGTTGTTTTAGTATATTTACAGGAATACCTGTCTTGTTTGAAACGACCACAATATCTTCATTCAATATTTCACGCAAATCAGGATATTCCATCAAAAGCTTTTTGGCCCTTTTTTCCCCGATACCTTTTATATCTTTCAAACTCGAATTTTTAAAATGTGCCAAGGCAATGCTCCTTGCATATTCTACAACAAACCTGTGAGCTTCATCTCTGATTTTCTGGATAAACAAAAGGAAAAAATCGCTCTTTTTGAAGTTAAGAGGATTTTTTCTGTTTTTAACAAATATGTACTCAGGCGAAATTTCGTTCTCCAACTTTTCATTTATATCTTTGCTTCGCCCCTTTGCAATTGAGATGACTTCAGCATCAATCCCCTTTTCTTCAAAGGCCTTTTTTGCGGCATTCAGTTGTCCAAGTCCACCGTCTATTACATAAACATCGCTTTTTTCCTCTTTACCATCAATTATTTTATCAGCTTTTCTTGAAATAACCTGATAGATACTTTCAAAATCATTGTTATCGATATTTCTGATTTTATATCTGCGATATTTTTCCTTTACAAATACCTGCTCATCAATATCAAAGCAAACTGAAGCACCCACCGTGAAACTACCAAAAATATGAGATATATCAATACATTCTACAAGTCTAACGCTCTTTTCTTTTATTACCCTGGCAAAACCTGATTTTACCTTTTCAACACCTGCCAGGCTTTCCATAAACTGTTTTTCAGCAAGCTCGTTATTCTTCCTTAAAATCTCCAACAATCCAGACGGCACCTTTTTTCTGTATTCAACCTTTCCACCTTTTAGATTGGAAATAGCCTCTATAAGTTTGTCCCCGGAAAATTCATCATTGTAGTTGACAAGACAAACACTTTCAGGAATCTGTGCAGTATTTTTGTAAAAATTCAATACAAATTCAGAGTGACTTATAAGCTCTCCATCGTCATAGCACTTTGAGTCTATACCTGTAATATTGCAGTTTCTTATAAACATATGTGTTACGCACATCATATTTTTGTCACTGAAATAAAACAAATCGGTATTTTTTGAGAAATTAACCACTGCAGATTGCCTTGTGAAAATATTTTCCAGAGATTTAAGCCTGTCTCTGTACTTAGCAGCCTTTTCAAATTCCAATTTTGAAGCATAATTCGTCATCAAAGTTTTATAATTGTTTTCAAGCTCGTCAATTTTACCATCAAAAAAAAGTTTCACATTCTCTACAATCTGGCGGTATTCATCTTTGCTTATAATTTTCTCGCAGGGCCCCTCACATTGCTTCATCTGATAGTAAAGACATACTTTGCCTTCATTGAATTTGGATTTTTTACACCTTCTCAAAGGGAATATATAGTGCAAATCTTTTACGATAAATCGCAAATCCTTTACATTTACATAGGGCCCATAATAAATCGCATCTTCGTCATCCGTATTTCTCGTCACAATCAGTCTTGGGTAATCCTCTTTTGTGAGTTTTATATAAGGATAACCCTTTGCATCTTTTAGTTTTACATTGAATCTGGGCTTTTCTGTTTTTATAAGACTTGCTTCTAAAAGGAGAGCTTCTATCTCGGTATTTGTGACATAGTATTTCAAATCGTTGGCAAGCTCTACCATCTTTAATGTCTTTGGATGTTTCAGCGAGCTGTCAAAATACGATTTAAGCCTTTTTACCAATGAAACCGCTTTGCCTACGTAAATAATTGCCCCTTTCTTGTCAATAAAAGTGTATACACCGGGAAGATTAGGAGCATTGTTGATTTTTTTTTGAATACTTTCTTTTTGTTTATTACCAACCATCATAATCAACTACAATGTAAAAGCATTTTTGATATGTTCTATCTTATCTTTATATATGGAAACCACATCAAATCTATATAGGGAATTAAAATTGTTTTTTGTTATAAAATATTGGGCTGTCCTGATTATCTTTTTTATTTTTTCATTTGTGACAGCCTCTTTGGGACTGCCGTAATTTTCAGATAATCTGTACTTCACCTCCACAAACACTATTGTCTGACCATCTTTTACGATCAAATCAATCTCTCCAAATCTGCTCCTGAAATTTTTTTCAATTATCACAAAACCATTTTTTTCAAGATATTCAAGGGCCAAATCTTCCCCTTTTCTGCCTTTAAACAATTTCACCTAAAAAGCTCCTGCGATGCAAGTCGCATACACCATATCTTTTTATCGCTTCGATATGTTCTTTTGTGCCATAACCTTTATTTTTGTACCAGAGATATTCAGGAAAATAAATATGCAGTTTTTTCATCAATCTGTCACGATACACTTTTGCAAGGATTGAAGCAGCTGCAACAGAGAGATATTTATCTTCGGCTTTTACCGGACTTTCTGATGGCCTTTTAAGATTTTTCAGCTTAACCGCATCGATGACAACCTTATCATAATCAGATTTTATTCCACTTATTGCAATTTGCATCGCCTGTTTTGTGGCATTTGATATATTTACCCTGTCAATAACATAGCTGCAGACTATGCCGAAAGAATATTCAATACAGTTTGATAATATATAATTGTAAAGGCTTTCTCTTTTCTTTTCACTGAGTTTTTTTGAATCTTTTATCTCAGGATATGAAAATTTTTCGTCAAAAAGGCAAGCGCAGGCCACAACAGGCCCCGCGAGGCACCCTCTTCCTACTTCGTCAACACCCAGTATCAGCATTTTTTTCTATTATTTTCTTATCGATAAACTCTGCAAGCTCCTTTAAACCTTCACCTGTTTTGCACGAAGTTTTAAACTCTACAAGACGTGGATTAATTTTTCTGGCATATTCAAGACATTTGTTGACATCAAATTCCATATACTCAGCCAAATCAATTTTGTTTATTACAATAACATCTGAAACTCTTATCATTGATGGATATTTTGCAGGTTTATCTTCCCCCTCAGGGGTGCTGATTACAACTATCTTAAAATCTTCTCCAAGGTCAAATGATGCCGGGCAAACAAGGTTTCCTACATTTTCAATAACCAACAAGTCAATATTATCAATATCAAAATTTGAAAGCGCTTTTTTAATGCCAAACGCTTCTAAATGACATGCCCCACCTGTGGTAATCTGATAGGCATCAATACCTGCCTTTCTTATGCGCTCTGCATCATTTTCCGTTTCCAAGTCACCTTCAATAACACAAATTTTATATTTTTTTGACAAATCAGGCAAAATTTTTTCCAGAATACTTGTTTTTCCACTCCCGGGAGATGATACGAAATTTACAGTCAAGATTTTTTTTCTAGCAAAAAGCTCCCTTAATTCATCTGCTATTTTTTGGTTTTTGGAAAGTATTTTATCTTTTACTTCAACCTTTTTACTCATCTTCTACCTCAATCTCCTTTATATTCAATTCTTCACCGGATATTAAAATAACATCATAAGAGCCACAATTTTTACAGCAGAAATCAAAACTTTCATATTCGCTGTCAAAAGAACAGACATTGCACCTGCCTACAATAGGCACATCATTAATGTACAACCTGGCATTTTCTGCGATAGTCCCCTCTTTAAGGGCATCAAATGCAAACATAAGGGCATCGTTTTCAATCGCCGCAAGCCTTCCAATATCAATTTTAACAGATTTAACAAATTTTGCTTTATTTTCACTTGCCGTTTCTATAACTATGTCAAGAAGACTTTGCGCAATACTTGCCTCGTGCAATTTACCCCACCCTTTTTGACTCAAAGAAAATACAGTTTCGCCCACCTGCCTTAGCCATGTATAGATTTTTATCTGCCCGGTCGATTGTCAGTTTCACATCTTCTTCCGGGCGATATTTTGAAATCCCGATGCTTACCGTAATCGTTTTAATATCCTCGTTAAGCCTGAATTTTGTGCTTTCCATAGTTTGTTTTATCTGCCCTGCCACAGAAAAAGCATCATCAAAATCCCCTTTAACGGTAATTAAAAATTCCTCACCGCCATACCTGAAAGCTTCCACCTTTTCTGTCGTAAAATTTTTCAAAATTTTGCCAAAATGCCTTAAAACATTGTCACCGGCAAGGTGTCCATATGTATCATTGACATCCTTGAATTTATCTATATCAGACATAATAATATAAAAATCTTCCCCTTTTTTCACAGCTGCGATTTTAAGCTCGCTCAACACTTCCACCATTTTGTTTTTCCTGTAAAGTCCGGTCAGCTCATCTGTAAAGGATTGCTTCCTGTAATTTTCAATCTCTTTTTTCAGCTCCTCATACCTGTCTTTATAAGACATAAAGTCACTTTCCAATTCACCAAAGGTATTTGCGAGGTTTCGCCTGAAAGTTTTCTTTGAATAAATTTTCTGCTCCAAAATTTCGGTCAGTGAATTTGTAAAATCAGCAACGTGTTTATGAAGATTTTCAGCAGAAATCCCCTTTTCTATATTTTCTTTTAAACCCTTTATATTGGTAAGCATATTTTGATCCTTCTCACTGTCAGAATCAATAAACTTTAAATTTTCTTCCCTTAAAGATTGCACTTTATCGCTTGTATTTGATATCTTTCGTGAAAATTCTTTAATAAAAGAGTAAATATTTTCAAGGGTTGTTTCATAGTCATTAAAATATCTGCCAAATATTCCAATTATCTCACTCAGCTCATTTAAGAGATTGTAATTGTTCAACTTATCAAGTTTTCTTTCAATCAGCTCCATCTCTTCAAAGTCGAGGTACTTTTTCAAAATTGATGAATTGTTCTTAAAAGCCTTTTTTATATCCTGAGTAAAATCGGAAGAACCTTTGCTTAAGTCTTCGAAGAAAACTTTTATCTCAGAATCAGATACAAGATATTTCTTTATTGTGTCAGAATTAAACTGCTCCCCTGTCTGTCTTGTTTTTTTTAGTATAATGAGTATCTTTTTTGATATTAGCTCAAAAAACCTTAAATATTCCCTTTCCATGAGCATAAAATTAACACTTTTAAAGCAAAAAAACAAGTTGACTTTATAAATTTAAGTGATTATATACAGCACTATGAGTAAGAATTTTTTGCATCAGAAATTAAATCTGACATCTGCTTTTTCTTTCTTTTTTAGCTTTTTCTTTTTTTACTTTTACAAGTTGAGGTGTACCGCCTGAGGGTGAGCCTATAAATTAAAAATAATAAGGCCGCAGGCGGTAAAACCGTTTGCGGCCTTTTTTGTTAACGGAGGATTTTATGATAGTAGTAATGGAAATTGGCGCCACAGAACAACAGTTGAAGGAAGTATGTGCAAAGGCTGAGGAGTTTGGTTTTAAACCGCACGTAATTTACGGCAAGGAAAGAAATGTGGTTGGGCTAATCGGACTAAGCGACAGAGACCACATCGGCCTTATAGGAGATATGCCAGGAGTTGACAAGGTATTGCCAATAACAAAACCTTATAAGCTTGCAAGCCGCGAAGTAAAAAAGGAAAAGTCTGTAATCGATGTGTGCGGAGTAAAATTTGGTGGGGAAGAGATCGTCGTGATTGCAGGACCATGTTCAGTGGAAAATGAGGAACAGATTGTAAAATCTGCCGAATATGTAAAAGCAGCAGGCGCAAAAATGCTCAGAGGTGGTGCATTCAAGCCCAGAACATCACCATATTCCTTTCAGGGTTTGGGCGAAGAAGGGCTAAAACTTCTTGCAAAAGCGAGAGAAGCAACAGGCCTTCCATTTGTTACTGAAGTTGTTAACCCGAGGGATGTTGATGTGGTATACAAATATGCCGATATGTTTCAGGTAGGAGCAAGAAATATTCAAAATTTTGCCCTTTTGTCACTTCTTGGCCAAACCAAAAAACCTGTATTGCTGAAAAGAGGGATGGCAACAACAATTGAAGAGTTTTTGATGTCTGCAGAATACATTCTCTCTGAAGGCAACAGTAGTGTTATTCTTTGTGAAAGAGGCATAAGAACTTTCGAAACAGCCACAAGAAACACCCTTGATATCAGCTGTGTCCCTGTTGTGCAGGAAAGATCACACCTGCCAATTATAATCGACCCAAGCCATGCTGCAGGACACTGGCATTACGTTACACCACTTGCAAGGGCGGGAATTGCCGTGGGAGCTGACGGAATAATTGTAGAAGTTCACCCGGAGCCAGAAAAGGCACTTAGCGATGGCGCCCAATCTCTAAAGCCTGATCAATTTATAAAAATGATGGGGGAATTAAGGACGATTGCCCTTGCTGTTGGAAGATATTTGAGATGAAATGGTAACAGGTGATAAGTAATGAGTGATGGGTAATGGGTGACAGGACCAAAAAATCCTGTCGCCAAAAACTTATTATTGCTTACACGACTATGTTATATTGTCAAATCTGTACTGGCAGGCTTCGAGAATATGTTTTTTTGTAACTATTTCACTATTTTCAAGGTCGGCTATTGTTCTGCTTACCTTCAGTATTTTCATATAACTTCTTGCTGAGAGTTTGAATTTTTTGTGAAAAACTTCAAGTGTATCAAAAGCCTCATTTGATATTTTTGCATACTTTTTGATATGTTTTTCACTCATTTGACTGTTGTAGTTTATCTTTTCATCAACAAACCTCTTTTTTTGCAAATCCCTTGCAACCACAACTCTTTCTTTTATTTTTAGAGAATTTTCCCCCTCGGGCAATTTATTTAATTCTTTTATATCCACAGCATCTACAACCACATGCAGGTCAATCCTGTCCATTATTGGACCGGAAAGTTTACTTCTATATTTTTGAATCTGGGCTGCAGTGCATACACATTCCTTTTCAGTACCATAATAGCCGCATGGACAGGGATTGCAAGCTGCCACAAACATAAAATTTGCAGGATAAACAACTGTCCTGTTTGCCCTACTGACTGTCACCACCCTGTCTTCCAGGGGCTGACGAAGCACCTCAAGTACATTTTTTTTAAACTCAAGAAATTCATCAAAAAATAAAATTCCATTACTGGCAATACTCACCAAGCCAGGTTTCGCGTCCTTGCCGCCCCCTACAACAGCGACATCGCTTGCAGTAGGATGCGTGATTATAAAAGGTCTTTTTTGAACGAGCCCTTTATTGTCCCGCAAAAGCCCTGCTACCGAGTGAACTTTAGTAGTTTCAATAGCCTCATCGATTGTCATTTCTGGCATTATTGTAGGGATACGTTTTGCTATCATAGTCTTACCGCTTCCCGGAGGTCCCATCATCAAAATATTGTGCATCCCCGCAGCAGCAATCTCCGAAGCCCTTTTTATAAAAAACTGCCCTCTTACATCTGCAAAATCCAAATCGTATAATCCTGACTCAAAAACTATCTCTTCGCTATAAGCCTCTTTTTTATTACCGTTAAGAAACTCTATAACTTCAGACAAATTATCAAATCCATAAATTTCGATATTCTTTAATACTGAAGCCTCTTTTACATTTTCATTTGGAATAATTACTTTTGTTTTATCTGGAAGACTTGAAACAAAAGGGAGAATCCCCGCCACACCCCTTAATTTTCCATCAAGTGACAATTCACCTGCCAGGGCATAATTTTCAAGGTTTTCCTCAATCATGCCTGATGCCTTAATCAGGCAAACTGCCACAGGGAGGTCAAAGTGGCTTCCATCTTTTTTTAAGTCTGCAGGCGCAAGATTTACCGTAATAGGTCTGTCAAAAATATTAAAATCAATATTTTTCAGCGCAGATTTTACCCTTTCTTTGCTCTCTTTGACAGCACCTTCAGCAAGCCCTACAACATTAAAGGATGGCAGGCCCATACTTCTGATGTCAGCCTCAACATCTACCTGCTCTGCTGAAATACCTATCAATGTGAAAGTTTTTACCTTTGCAAACATTTCAATTAGTTTTACCCTTCAAAAAGGTAATATAAAAAACTATTCGACTGAAACTTATTTCTAAAATTGGTAACAGTTTCGTTTAATTTTGACAGCAAATCAGCTTTTGTAACATCAAAAAATAACTCAACATCTTTCAAATTGTAGCTCTTTTTCATATCTTCAAATGCATCCATATAAGTACCAAGCTCATCCACAAGCCCTATCTCTTTTGCAACGCTGCCAATTATAATTCTACCATCCGCATATTTCAGTAATGTCTGCCTGTCAATCTTCCTTGAAGATAAAATATCATTTACAAATTGCTCATAAACCTGCATAACGGAGCCTTCAAGAAGCTTAATTTCTTCTTCAGTCATTTCTCTGTTTGGTGAGCCTATATCCTTAAATTTCCCTGATTTTATCGTCTTGAAATCTACACCTATTTTTTCGTACAAACCTTTCATATTGGGAAATTTGATTATCACACCTATACTTCCGGTGATGGTGCCAGGTAAAGCATATATTTTATCAGAAGCAACGGATACATAATATCCGCCGGAAGCGGCAAGAGACTGCATTGCCACATAAACAGGCTTATCAATTTTTTTAACATAACTATAAATCTCCTGGCTCGGTGCAACACCGCCTCCCGGAGAATTGACTCTCAGTATAAATCCTTTGACTTTTTCATTTTTTTCATATTTTTTGAATTTGTTGATAATTGAAGCCGACTCATAAATGACATTCTCAAGGTCTATAACAACAATTTTATTCTTTGTAAGCTCAGCTACATCTGCTCCATTGTAATACAGTATTGAAGAGAATATAAACCCGACAACAAACAATACAAAAACAACTTTAAATATCCTCTTTATCCATTTATTCATCTTCATCCCCTGACAATTATAACTGAGTATACCACATAAAAAAGCAAAATATAAACAGAATACAAAGAAATATGACCAAATCTGAATTTTGAAAGTTTATCCTGCTGAATACCAAGTACAGCAATGATTACAATTATTGCTGAAGAAATTGCAGCGGTAAGGTTTACCTTTGATGAGGCTGCAAAAATATCCCCTCTGGTATAAAATATATCCGCAACAGGAATTACCGTGACGTTAAAAACATTTGAGCCAAGCAGATTACCGATTGCCATATTCGGCGAGCCAACTCTGACAGCACCTATACACGCAGACACTTCCGGCAATGATGTAACAGCAGCAAGTAAAAACGAACCCACAACAGTCCGCCCCAAACCGGTTGATTCGGCTATTGCATCCGCACTTTTACTTAACAAAAGCCCCGCAAAAACTATTATTGAAGCCATTACCATAAACATAAAAACTGCCTTGTTAAGGCTTACTTCCTGCTCATCACCTTCAGCTGCTGAATCACTCATATCGATTGTCCGGTAAGCGCTGTACATCGAAAGCAGATAAGTTACAAATATTGCCAGACTTACCAAATTTATCAAACCGAAAACTTTTATATTGAGAAGAAAACCGAAAGCTGACACAAGAGGAAGAAGAATTGCAAAAGATGCAGTCACAATATTGGAAAGGCTTACACTTTGAAAAACACTGTCTTTTTTGAAAATGGCATCAAGCAAAAATATAATGAGTATATTAAACATATTTGAGCCATAAACATTTCCAAAAACAAGATCGGGTGCATCCACAATAGTAACTGAACCAATTGAAGATATAAGCTCAGGAAGGCTTGTAAATAGCGCAATAAAAGTTACCCCCACAAAGCTGTGCCCCAAAGGTGTCTTTGTAGCAATAACATCTCCGTAATCCGACAGCTTAATTCCGCTGTAAATTACAAGTATAGATGCAACTATAAACAACAAAAAATACATACCCTTTTGCCTCAAAAAAAAGGGGGCTTAAAAGCCCCGATTTATTTAATCTCGTCAATTTTGTCTTTTATCAGGGCTCCTAGATTAAAAGAGCTGTCTGATTTATCCTGAATCTGTTTCAAATATTCTTTGACTTCCCTTTTTTCAGCATCGAGCTTATATTTCTTTACGGACAATATAACTTTTTTCTCCCTTTTGTCTGCTTTGTTGACAACCGCTTTTAGCTTATCACCAACTTTGCAGAACTCCTCAGGGATAACTTTCTGCTCATCAAGCTCTTTTGCGGGGATAATCCCGGTAAGCCCTTTGGGAAGCTCCACAACAACATTATCTTTATTAACTTCAGTTACCTCCACATCAAGCACCTTGCCTGCCGGCAAAAGCTTGTCTATTTCTTTCCACGGATTCTTTTCAATCTGCTTTATACCAAGAGATATTCTTTCTTTGTCTTCATCAATTTTAAGAATTTTGGCAGTAATTTCATCCCCAACTTTAAATTTTTCATTCAAATCTTCTATTTCTTCTGTCCAGGAAATATCAAGCTTTCTAACAAGACCATCTATGTGAGCTCCAAAATCCACAAAAAGACCAAAATCAGTTATCCCCTTAATTTTCCCGGTAACAACTGAACCTTCAGGGTGGTTATTTTTAAGGGTTACCCATGGATTCTCAGTAAGAAGTCTCAGAGACATAATAACTTTCTTATGTTCATCGTCAATACCTATTACTTTCCCTTCAACAATATCCCCTCTTTCAAGCTTCACATTGGAGTTTTTTATCCACGATAACTCTTCCTCAGGGATAAATCCGTCAATTCCAGGCTCAAGCTCAAGCACATATCCTTTTTTCCTTCTTGTGATAATTCTCCCTTTCGCTTCACCATCCACAGGATATTTATCTTTGACTTTATCCCATGGGTCTTCTTTCAGTTGCTTTAACCCAAGCTCTATTTTCTGATTTTCTTTGTCAATATTCAAAACAACTGTTTCAACAGTGTCATCAAGCTCAAAATACTTTGACGGGTGCTTTACCTTACCCCAATCGATATTGTCTCTATGCAGAAAACCATCAACAGCACCAACATTTATAAACACGCCAAATTCTTTAACAGTTTTTACCTTCCCTTTAACCTTATCACCCACTTTCAAGGCTTCAAAAAACTTTTTCTTTTCCTCTTCTGCTGATTCAATAATATAAAGTTTGTGGGAAGCAAGAATACTTTTTGCTTTTTTGTCAACTTTAAGGATTTTACAGTTAAACACTTTACCAATATAATTTTTTTGATCTTTTGTCTTGCTTCTAAGGTCTATGTGATTTGAAGGTATAAATACTGCAATTTCACCTGCCTTTCCCAAAAATCCCTTATCATTGCTGCTCTCAATCTTCACAGCAACAGGCTTGTTTTTATCAAACTTGTCCAGAATTTCATCAAAATCTCTCTGTTGGTTCAAGACCTTTCTTGAGAGTCTTACATATCCTCCACCACCCTGGACACCTTCAACTATAGCCTCTATTTCATCGCCAACATTGACTTCCAGCTTGCCATCCTTTTCCAGTTCACTTTTATCAATAATACCTTCAGATTTATATCCTATATTTACAAGAATATCAGTACCATTTATAGCAACCACCGACCCTTTTACAATACTCCCCTTAGACGGCGGATTGAGAGAATCTTCAAGCATCGACTCAAAGTCCTCAAATTTCATTTCATTGTTCATCCCATTATTCTCCTGCATGTTCAACCTCTTTTAAAAATTCTATAACCTCATCTATTAAAAACTTAGGAGTGCTTGCTCCAGCGGTTATGCCAACATTTTCTACCCCAATAAGATCAGATTTGTCAATCTCATCTTTTGTTTCAATATGAAGCACTTTGGGGCATATTTCCTTGCAAATCTCATAAAGTCTTGTGGTGTTTCCACTGTTTTTCCCACCGATTACATACATTATATCTGAAATTAAAGCAACCTTTTTTGCTGCTTCCTGCCTGTGGGTTGTTGCGTTGCAGATTGTATTTACAATTTTAAGCTCATTGCATCTAAGTTTTAACACATCCACCACCCTATCAAACTCTGCCCTATTTTGCGTAGTCTGGGCTACCACACCTATTTTGTCATGAAAATCAATGCATTGTTCTGCTTCCTCAGCATTTTCAACCACCACAAAACCGTTGTTTGCATAGCTTATTATCCCTTTTACTTCAGGATGTTCTTTTTCGCCAAATACAACAAGAAAATAACCATCACTGCTTAAAATAGCAGCCTGATTCTGCGCCCTTGTTACAAACGGACAGGTGGCATCCACAATTTTCACATTGCTTGACTTTAAAGTTTCAATATGCTCCTTTGGTACCCCATGGGACCTGATAACAACAGTATCAGCATCTTTTACATCCTCAAGTTTTTTTACGCCTACCCCTTTCTCCTCAAGTTTCTTTACCAATTGAGGATTATGAATAATAGGCCCCAATGTATATACATTTTTCCCTTCTACGGAAGTCTCTTCAACGATTTTTACAGCCCTTTCAACACCAAAGCAAAACCCTGAATAATCCGCCACAATTATATTCATAACCCTTTCACCCTGTTTAAAATAAACGAAACCACATCTTCTATAGTTTTGTTTGTGGTATCTATCAATAAAGCATCTTCTGCCCTTTTAAGCGGGGCAATTTCCCTGTTCATATCTTCAAAATCCCTCTTTTTCACATCTTTAAGCACTTCCTCAAATTCTATATTCTCCCCACGTGCAACCATCTCTTCATAACGTCTTCTTGCCCTTTCGTAAGGAGTAGCTTCAAGGAAAAACTTATATTCTGCATCAGGAATCACAACAGTGCCGATATCTCGCCCATCCATTATCACATTATTATCAGCCGCAATAGACTTCTGCCTTCTGGTAATAATATCTCTAATCTCCTTGATTTTCGAAGTTTCAGAAACTTTTTTGGTAACTGCCACACTTCTTATCTCTTCGGTAATATCAAATGTTTCCCCATCAAATTTTATAAAAACTCTCTGACCAGTAACATCTTTTTTAAAGTAGATTTCCGTATTTTCAACACACTCAATCAAATCTTTCCCGGTTTTGTTATACTTTACACTGATATAGGCACAAGCCCTATACATTGCACCTGTGTCTATATAAATCAAATTTAACTTTTCTGCTATTATTTTCGAAATCGTACTTTTACCGCTTCCTGCCGGTCCGTCAACAGCTATTCTAAGACGCATAACTTATCCTTGTTTACAGCTAAACTACCTCAATGCTGTTTAGTTTTTCAATAAAATCGGGAAAAGATACATCGATTGCATCTATTTCGTCAATACAAAGCCCACCAAATTTTTTGGACAATAAAATATTGATCATCGCAATCCTGTGGTCATCAAATGACCTAAGCTTTGCATTTTTGTTTAAATTTTTTAGAGGATATACTTTAAGTCCATCCTCAAACTCTTCAACTTCCGCACCAATCTGCCTTAAATTGTAAACCATTGCTTTTATCCTGTCAGACTCCTTAACGCGAAGTTCATGGGCATCCCTTATCTCGACCGGTGATTTTGCAAAAAGGCCGAGAGCAGAAATCATTGGAATTTCATCAATAATATTGGCAATAATATCACCTTTTATCGTGATGCCATCATATTCTTGACTTTTTATCAAAATATTTCCAAAAGGATCACCGGACTCTGAGTTTACATCCACATCAAAATTTACGTTCATCCCTTTTAACACTTCCAGCATACCACTTCTTGTGGGATTCAGACCAACATTTTTTATCAAAATTTCGGAATTCTCAAAGATAAGTGCCGCACCAAGAAAAAAAGCTGCAGAAGAAAAATCTCCCGGTACATTTATCTCAGCAGGCATAAGCCTATCGACCGGTTCAATCTCAATCCTCAAACCACTCACATTGAGATGAACTCCGTATGTTTTCAGCATCAGCTCTGTATGATTTCTCGTTACAGCAGGTTCAATATAAATCACATTGGAATCAGCCTGAAGTCCAGCCAGTATTATCGCGCTTTTTACCTGAGCACTTTTTACCTTACCTTCTATTTCAATCCCTTTGAGTTTGGATGGCAAAATTGTCAGAGGCAGATATTTATTATTTTCTCTTGCAAAAATATTAGCCCCAAGCTTGCCAAGAGGCTCTATTACTCTGTCCATAGGTCTTTTTCTAAGGGAATTGTCCCCGGTTAGTACAAAGTATTTATTCTGACCTGCAAAAAGACCGGTCAACAGCCTTGCAGTTGTGCCTGAATTTTCACAATTTATTACATTGCCAGGCTCTTTAAAATTTTTAAACCCTTTAGAGCATACAATAAATCCTTCTTCAGTTTCAGTAAATTCAGCCCCCACCATTTCCATCGCTGCTTTTGTAGCAAGAGTATCCCTTGACAAAAGAGGCTTTTTTACAATGCTTTCTCCGTCAGCCATGGCAGACATAATAAATGCTCTGTGTGTTATTGACTTGTCAGAAGGAACATTCACTTCCCCTTTCAAGGATTTAACCTTATCAAAACTTATCATAGTGATTCCCTTAATTTTTTTACCTTGGATATCATATTTTTCATCAAGGTATAATCTTCAGATAAAATTGCCTTTTTCCACTTTAACAGTTCGTTGATATAGCTGTCTATATATTCATTCAAAATTTTGCTATTATCAAAAAATATATCAGACCACATTACAGGATTGCTTTTTGCTATTCTTGTAAAATCTCTAAAACCACCACCTGTAAAATTTAGAGCCTGTGAATTTTCAATCTCCACAAAGTCTATCAGGGAAAATGCAATAAGGTGAGGGAAGTGGCTGATAAGTCCAAATATTTTATCATGCCTTTCTATATCCATTATTTTAACTCTCATACCAATGAGTTCATGTAA
>NZ_JBSQOT010000018.1:0-38806 GCF_055117995.1 Deferrivibrio sp.
TTATTTACCTCCAACCTATGTATTTGGTGGAGGCATGTTAACATACACAGGTGGGGATTTTTAAGGGCCTTTTACTGGGGAATTATTTTACCTTTAACAACAAGAAATTGAAAAAATCCTCACACAAATAGACATCGCAGGAACAATCAAATGACTCACAAAAGGACAAGCCGATTACATTCTTCGGTTCAAGAGTCTTGAAGCACTCATAGACAGAATATTTGGATCAACAGCCGAAGATAAGTCTAATGTTCTCTCGGAACTTCTTCAGCAGGCAGACAAAAGACTAATGAACAATTCTTAAAGTATCTTCTTTTATAAAACAATAAATCATCTATCGGTCATTAGCTTTGATGATGCTGTTTTTTATCCTCTTATCAGGAATACACAATCAAAAAAAATAGTATCATTTTAAAATTTACAGTTTTTTCGTAAGGTAAAAAAATTGGGCTAATTTATTGATAATAAAAAATGCCCAGGGGCGGAATCGAACCACCGACACGAGGATTTTCAGTCCTCTGCTCTGCCGACTGAGCTACCTGGGCACACCAAAAAAGTGTCTGATGTATCTAATCGAAAAAGGGTTTCTTGTCAAGTATTTTTTGCCAATAATTCATTTTATGTATTTATCTATCACGTCAATCAGTTCGTCAATAATCGGTTCGCTGTTATCGCGCTTTATGGCATTTGTAACGCATGAATTTACATGATTTTTAAGTATAATCATCGCTACTTTATCCAGTGCCCTTTTTGTGGCATTTATTTGATTAATTATATCAATACAATATTTATCCTCATTCACCATATTTGATATTCCCCTTACCTGTCCTTCTATTTTTGCAAGTCTAATCAGAATACTCTTTTTTTTATCTTCACTTACCATAGCCCTTCCTTTTATTCTTCTATTCTTTCTAACCTGAGATTACTTAATTTTAACTTTTATTTTTCAAATTTGCAATTCTATTGACACTTTCTCTAATTTGTTTAATGTTTATGTATATTTCATTTATGGATAACATATGATTAAATCTTTTTTAGGTACTATCAGAGGAAAGTTGGTTTTTTTTATATCCTGTTTATTATTAGCCCAGCTTGCCGTATCTTTTCTTTCTTTTTACATTTTTGTATCTCAGTTTGTTCAGTCCACATCCGGTCAAAAAGCATTAAACCTTGCCATTGCTATTTCAAAAATGAAATCTGTAAACAATGCACTTTTAACCGGCAGTAATGATATTCAGAATAAAATCGAAAATATTCGAACATATACTGATGCTGCTTTTATCGTTGTCGCCAACAAAGATGGTATCCGCCTTACTCACCCTAACCCTGAAATGATTGGTAAGAAGTTTGTCGGTGGTGACTATTTTGACGCCATTAACAAGAAAAGAGCATATATTTCCTCATCAATTGGCACCCTTGGCCCATCTATAAGGGCATTTGCGCCTGTCATTAACAATAATGATGTTATCGGTTTTGTTTCTGTTGGCTACCTAAAAGAAACTATTTTTCATGTTATATTCAATTATATGTTAATCGGTCTGTTTTTTGTGTTTATGATGTTTATTGTTGCATTTACTGCCGTTATCTTTATTTCAAACCATATAAAAAAAATTACTTTAAACCTTGAGCCTAAAGAAATTGCTTCTTTATATATACAAAGGGAAACTATATTTAATTCTTTAAGGGAGGGGGTAATAGCCGTTGACAATGAATTAAATATTTATTTTGTTAATAATTCCGCTATCAGTATATTGGAGTCTATGAAAACAAGCTTAACAGATTTTATCAACAAGATTTCAAATAAATATTTTATCAATAATAAATTGATAGGTGATTATGTTAAAGATTTGGAGTTTGTTATTGGTGATTCGACACTGCTCTTGAATATTAGCAAGCTTGAATACAATAACATTGCTTCAGGTTTTGTTTTTTCTTTTAGAAGAAAAGATGAAATAGACGCTTTGAAGAATGAAATCCTTAGTTTGAAAAAGATGTCTGAAATTCTTAGAACCCAGAGCCATGAATATTCCAACAAGCTGCATATAATTGCGGGGTTAATCCAGCTTGGCGAATATGAAGAGGCTTCAAATCTTATCATTAGTGAATCAAGGCAATTTCAGTCTTTTATGAAATTTATTGATGAGAAGATCAATGACAAATATATTTCTGCTTTATTGATTAGCAAGATGAGCAAAGCCGGAGAAATAGGATGTAAATTATTGTTTAATGAAAACAGCACTGGCATTGCTTCACCAGTCAAAAATAGCGATATTCTTGTAACAGCTATCGGTAATATTATTGATAATGCAATTGAAGCTGCATCAAGTCATAATGGATTGAATGCTATTGTTGAATTAACTTTTAACTCCGATAAAGATTTCGTTGAAATTATTGTGGAGGATAACGGACCTGGTATTCAAAATACTGAGAAAATACTTGAATCAGGCTATTCTACCAAAGGGAGTAATAGAGGGCTTGGCCTTAGTATTGCCAAAAATATTTTTGACAGATTTAATGCTTCTGTTGATATTTCTTTTTCTAAAAAGTATAAAGGTGCAATGTTTAAGATATCTTTTAAAAATCAGGATGCTTTATGATCAAAGTGTTAATTATTGAAGATAATATTGAAATTGCAAGGCTTCATGAAAGATTTACCAATAAGGTTCCGGGCTTTGAAGTTGTTGGAATAGCCAATGACATCTCTTCTGCAAAGGAGATGCTTGAGATATTAAAGCCTGATTTAATCCTTCTGGATATATATTTTCCCGAAAAATCCGGCATTGATTTGCTCTGGGAAATAAGATCAAATCATATAAACACTGATATTATTATAATTACAGCTGCAAAAGATTCTGAAACTTTGCGAGAAGCAAAATTGGGCGGTGTTTTTGACTATATTATAAAGCCTGTAATTCTTGACAGATTTATTTCTACACTTGAAAACTATAAGTCATATTATAGTCAAATAAACAAAATTGATGTGGCTGACCAGGATGTTGTTGACAAAATCTTTAAAGTTGAGCTTACCTCTCCCCCTTTGCATAACGATACTCCTAAAGGTATTGATAAACTTACACTAAATAAAATCATTGAATTTTTGAATCATTACGGTGATGAAATAACTGCTTCCGAGCTTAAGGATAAAATTGGTGTCAGTCGTAATACTGCAAGACGATATCTTGAATATCTCCGGGAAATCGGAGTCATCGACGTCAATATCGATTATGGGACTATAGGTAGGCCTGAAAAAAAATATATCCTTGTGTGCAAAAAGTTCAAAAAGTAATTTATTTATTTTAAATTCTTTATTTCCATATTATTGCCATTTATCAATTAGTTAATATTATGCCTCCTATCAAATGACAGGAGGTACGTATGATACTATTTTTACAATTTTTATTCTTGTTGCTGATGCTTTACATTGGCAGCAGGTATGGCGGTATAGGTTTATCTGTAGTTTCTGGCCTTGGACTTATTATCGAAGTGTTTATCTTCCATATGCCCCCTTCATCACCACCAATTACTGTAATGCTTATCATTATGGCTGTTGTTACTTGTGCTTCGATACTTGAAGCTGCTGGCGGTTTGAAGTATATGCTTCAAATTGCTGAAAAAATTATTAGGTCCAATCCTAAATATATTGTTTTCCTTGGACCTATCACTACTTATCTTTTAACTTTTATGCTGGGCACAGGCCATGCTGTTTACTCTATTATGCCCATTATTGGCGACGTAGCACTAAAAAACAAAATAAGACCTGAAAGACCAATGGCTGCTGCATCTATTGCTTCTCAGCTTGGGATTACTGCAAGCCCTCTTTCAGCTGCTGTCGTTTATTATCTTTCCGAGCTTTCTAAAATTAACAGCAATATCACTCTTTTCTCAATTTTATCAGTAACTATACCAGCTACTTTTATTGGTCTACTTGCCATTTCACTTTATAGCCTAAAGCGTGGCAAGGAGCTTGATGATGATCCCGAGTTTCAAAGAAGACTTAATGACCCAATATGGAGAGAGAGAATACTTAACACTACACAAACTACTTTAGGTGAAAAATTGCCCAAATCAGCCGCTCAGTCTGTTTTAATCTTTGTCTTATCCATTGCAGTTATTGTTATAATTGCCCTATTTCCATCAATAAGAACTATAACAGAAGGTAGTAAGCCTCTTAGTATGGCAGTTATCATCCAGATGATTATGCTTGCTTTTGGTGGTATTATTTTGATCGTTACCAAAACAAAAGTTAATAAGGTACCTGAAGGTGTAGTGTTTAAGTCCGGTATGATTGCCGCTCTTGCCATTTACGGTATTGCGTGGATGAGCGATACTTACTTCAAATTTGCCATGCCACATTTCAAGGACACAATTACTGCTACTGTGCAGGCTTATCCATGGACTTTTGCGTTAGCTATGTTCATTGTTTCTGTAGTAGTTAATTCCCAGGCTGCAACATGTAAAATGATGCTCCCTGTAGGTCTTGGCTTAGGCTTAAATCCAGCTCTGTTAATCGGTATTATGCCATCATGTTATGGCTATTTCTTTATCCCTAATTATCCTTCTGATATTGCTACTGTTACCTTTGACATCTCAGGTACTACAAAGATTGGCAAATTTTACTTCAATCACAGTTTTATGATGCCTGGTCTTGTAGGGGTAGTTACCGCGTGTCTTGTTGGTTATTTTATAGCCGTTATATTATAAAAGGGCAGCTTATGCTGCCTTTTTATTTGCATCTTTCAAGCATTCTGTAATTTACATAAAAACATTTCGCTTCTCTGTCTACACGCCCGTCAGAAATATTTTTTATAGATGTCAGGAATTCGTTATCATTATTCATATATTTTATCATATCATGCGCTATATACTGATATATATCTGGATATTCTCCGTAGTAATTTTTGTACCCTTCCATAAAATCGTATCCCTCTCCAAATTTTGACGAATTAAGATATGTATATATTTTTACATTCCTAAAATAGGGGTAATAATCATTATCTAATATTTCGTCACCAACATAATCTGTTGCAATCACTATTTTAACATCTTGTGGATTTGCAGCCACATATCTTATGTAGGGTATCATTTTTTTTATTGCGTCATTATTGCCAATTCCAATGAATGTTACATTGTCGGGCAATATTGTATTTTCATTATAATCGTAAAATGTTGCATTGTTATTTGCCGGCACCACAACCACTCTGTCATACATATCTTTCAATCGTCCTGACTCATAATTTGAAAGCGCACTTTTTATTCCAAACAATTTAAGATTATCCAATATATATTTCCCCTCGTTTATTTGTCTGTCATTAACTACTATAAAAACATACTTTGAATTAAGGATGTAGTCGTCGATTGATGCCATATCAAGTAGAGGCCCATAATCAATACCAAAGTCGGTTATGTTATCATTTATTTTTAGCTTTGTTTTATCATTAATAACATATTCCGCCTCATTGCTGTCATCTACCAATTTTATGTCAAGCTTACCCTGTTCAATTGTGTATAACAATCCATTAATAATCTGGTAAGAATCTTTGTCTATAAAAAGAGCTTTTGTAGCAATTTGCTTTTCATCATCTTCGGTCGGTACTGCTATTTCCGTTGTTTTATTGTCAGTTACTTCTTCTTTTATTTCCGCTTTTATTGCATTTGCTTCCTTCTTATCCTCTTTGAAACAATCTTTAAAAGTATGAGCATCTTTTCCGCAAAAATAGTTTAGAAAATATCTGTACTCGCTCAAACTTTTATATTTGTCTGCTTCATTTATGTATTTTGCTCTTTCTTCATTATTATCCTTATATATTGCGCCTAACAAATAATTGTTCAGAACATAAATACCGGGATCTGAACTTTCTTCATTGTAGTATTTCTGAAGATATTTTTTTGATTTTTCTATCTCCCCTATTTTATAGTAATAACTTCCTATCAATACAGCGTATTTTCTTTTGTCCGGACTTCCCAGAAGAAGTCTTTCCAGTACTTTTAGATCCCTTTTATCCGCCTTTTTTATAGCATAAAATTTTGTTGAAACATCAAGAGTCGTATCAGTCAATATTTTTTTTTCTGCGCAGCCTGATATAATTAGCACTATTAAAATACAAATAGCTGCGTAAAATAGGCTCCTGTACCCTGATATTGTCATAAATAAGGCCTCTCTTTTTTATATATTTTATTGCTGTATTAATTTCGCTATCGATATTTTCCCCTTTATAAAAAAGGTAGGCAGTTGTTTCATGTGAAACATTTTTTGTAAGCCTTAATATTTCTTCTACCTTTCCAACACCTCTTGAAAATATAATATCACCTTTAATATCTTTAATATTTTCCACCCTGCTATTTACTACATACGCATTTTTAAGCCCAAGCTCAGCAATAAATTTTGCCACAAAATCGCATTTTTTCTTTACGCTGTCCACAAGGTAAAAGTTTTTATTCCTAAAATATATTGCAAGTATAATCCCCGGAAAACCGCCCCCTGTCCCTACATCTATACCTGTCTGAAAATCAGCATCCAAGTATTTGATAAAGTATATGCTGTCCAGGATATGCTTGAGATAGAAATCATCCTTTGCCGTTATCCTTGTAAGATTAATAGGGGTATCAGCTATCATTGAATAAAGTTTTTCAAAGAGGATATATTGTTCGGGGGTAAAAAATAAATATTTATTTAACACTTTTTCTTTCCCTTTCAATATATACATGAAGCAGCGAAACAGCAGCAGGAGTCATCCCTTGAATTCTTGAAGCCTGACCTAATGTTTTGGGTTGAATTGCAGTAAGTTTCTCCACATATTCTCTTCTCAGTCCAGGAATTTTATCAAAACACACCCATTCAGGTATACGTACATTTTCAAGAGTTTTTAATTTTTCCGCTTCTGAATATTGCTTTTTAATATAACCGTCATATTTAATTAAAATTTCAGCTTGTTCAGCAACCCTGCTATGATACTTGCCAAAATCAATATATTTACCAAGCGCTGTTATTTCAACATCAGGTCTTTTTAGTATATCAAAACAGGAAATCCCCTCATTAATTGAAATACCAAGCTCATTTAAATTTTTTAAATTATCCTCGTTTAGCTTAATTTTTGTGTTTTTCAACTCATCCAACAAACTGTCCAGGCTCAATTTTTCCTGAATAAATCTTTTATAGCGCATTTCACTTATAAGTCCAAATTGTCTGCCATATTCTATAAGTCTGTATTCGGCATTATCTTCCCTTAGAAGCAGTCTGTATTCCCCTCTTGAGTGAAAAACTCTGTAAGGTTCGTCAACCCCCTTGGTAACCAGGTCGTCAATCATAACCCCTATGTAGCTCTCATCTCTTCTCAATATAAACGGCTCCCTGTTGTCAAGAGACAAAACCGCATTGACTGCAGCAATAAATCCTTGGACAGCAGCTTCTTCGTAGCCCGTTGTTCCGTTAATTTGGCCTGCAAAATACAACCCCTTTATCAGTTTGGTTTCAAGAGTCGGATACAAATTGGTGGGCTGAACAAAGTCATATTCGATAGCATATGCAGGCCTTACAAACTCAACATTTTCCAAACCCTCAAGCGTCCGGTACATTTTATACTGAACATCTATTGGCAAAGATGATGAAAACCCGTTTGCATAATACTCCTTACATTCTAACCCCTCTGGCTCGAGGAATATCTGATGTCTGTTTTTGTCTGGAAATTTTTTCACTTTATCTTCAATTGATGGGCAATATCTTGGCCCTATCCCTTTTATTACACCAGCGTATAATGGTGAGCGATGTAAATTTTCCCTGATTATTTCGTGTGTTTTTTTATTTGTATAAGCAACATGACAGGGAAGTTGTGGCAGTCTTACCGAATCATTTTCAAATGAAAAAGGTCTTGGGTGAGTGTCGCCATATTGAACTTCAAGTTTCGAAAAATCAATAGAATCTGCGTGTAGTCTGGCCGGTGTTCCCGTTTTCAATCTATCAAGTTTGAATCCCAGTCGCTTTAAATTTTCTGCAAGGGCAATCGAAGGAAACTCATTCATTCTTCCTGCGCTGTATCTTTTCTCACCTATATGTATCAATCCATTTAAAAAAGTCCCTGAGCAAATTATTACTCGCTTACTTAAAAATACTGAGCCAAAATCAACCTCAACCCCCAATATTTGATTATTTTGCACAATAAGGTCAGTAACAACACCCTGCTTTACATCCAGCCCGGTCTGCTGCATTAAAACACTTAGCATCCTGTCACGATATAATTTCTTATCTGCCTGAGCCCTTGAGCTTCTGACAGCGGGACCTTTTTTGCTGTTTAATATTCTAAATTGTATACCTGTATCATCAATATTTTTGCCCATCTCGCCGCCAAGAGCATCAAGGTCTTTTACAAGATTACCCTTTGCAAGACCGCCTATCGCAGGATTACAACTCATTTGAGCAATAGTCTCAATATATATTGTTAAAAGCAATGTTTTTGCACCCATCCTTGCAGCTGCAAGCGCAGCCTCACACCCGGCATGGCCGGCGCCAATAACAATTACATCATATTTTTTATTGTATTCATACATAATTGACCCCTTGTTTCACGTGAAACTATTTTCCAATGCAAAATTTTGAAAAAATATTGTCCAATAATTCGTTTGTATATTTTTGACCGGTTATTTCAGTAATCTTTTCAAGACAGTCCTGCAAATCGATAGATATAAGATCGAGTTTATCAGTATCGAAATTGGAATATAAAGTCGACAAAGTGTTATATACATCCAGGAAAGCATTATAATGCCGTTCGGTAATTAAAAAAGTCTGATTTGACTTGTCAAAATCTGCGCCAACAGCCCTTTCATAAATAAGATCAGTAAGTTTGTCTATATTAATTTTTGATTTTGCTGAAATCAATACATCATAATCCATCTTGGCACAAATAGGTTTGTCACACTTATTTGCAACTTTTATAACATTTTCCCCCTTAACATCGTCCAAAAGATTTATATCCTCCGTTGACAAAGGATTGGAGGCATCAAAAACAAGAAGGACAATATCAGCTTCCTTAATACGCTTATAACTGAAACCAATGCCTGCAGATTCAATATCTGAGTCGGTATCTCTTAATCCTGCAGTATCAACAAATCTGACAGGCAAATCTTTTATCATAATTGTTTCTTCAATAAAATCACGGGTTGTGCCTGGAATATCTGAAACAATTGCCCTGTCCTCATTGAGAAGAGTATTAAGCAAAGAAGACTTGCCAACATTGGGTCTACCTGCGATTGCAACTGTGACACCATACTTGAAATACTTCATTTTATTAAATGTATCTATCATATAAGACAATTTATCTATTACAGATTTTAGCTGGTTTCTGCAGAAGACAATTTGTTCATCGTCAATATCTTCATCAGGAAAATCTACAAACACTTCGACAACAGAAAGCACATCTATGAGTTTATCTTTAAATTCAAGTATATCAGCCTTAAGATTTCCTTTAAGTTGCTCAAAAGATCTCATAACGGCATATTCACTTTTAGCGGAAATCAACTCATTCACAGCTTCAGCCTGAGATAAATCAAGCTTACCATTCAAAAAAGCCCTTTTTGTAAATTCACCTGGCTCGGCAAATCTAAAACCAAGTTTGATGAATTCATTAAATGCCATAGAAAGAATTTTTGGATTGCCATGAAAGGATATTTCCAAAATATCTTCTCCTGTATATGATTTGGGAGACTTGAAATAATATGCAATCACGTCATCCAATTCTTTGTTATTGTGAATAAATTTTAAATGATACACCCTTGCATGTTCAAATGCGGGTATACTGCCGTTTTTTTTTCTAAAAAGTTTAAAAGCTTTTACAGTATCTTTCCCTGATATACGAACAACTATAACTGCGCTGCTAACTACGGGCGTTATTGGAGCAAATATCGTATCCATTTACAGTAGGTTATTTCTCACTTTAAAAGATTTGAGAGTATTATACATAAGCATTGCAATAGTCATTGGACCAACGCCTCCGGGGACGGGAGTGATATAACTGCATTTATCAAAAATACCATCATAATCCACATCACCGACAAGTTTCCCTTCCAATCTATTTATACCAACATCTATTACCACAGCACCATCTTTCACAAAGTCCGCCGTGACAAATTTTGGAATCCCCACGGCCGCAACAATAATATCTGCATTTCTACACAAAGCTGGGATATCTTTTGTTCTTGAATGACAAATAGTTACAGTAGCATTTGCCTTAAGTAAAAGCGCTGCCATAGGCTTGCCCACTATATTGCTTCTCCCAATAACTACAGCATTTTTCCCGGAAAGTTCAATATTGTATTCTTCAAATATCTTCATAACGCCATAAGGTGTGCAAGGAAACAAAGTATCCTCACCTATATTTAGCAAACCAACATTTACAGGATGAAAACCGTCAACATCTTTTGATGGGTCAATTTTATATAAAACCTTTTTTTCATCAATCTGTTCAGGTAAAGGCAACTGTACAAGTATTCCGTCAATATTATCATTTTTATTCAAATCATCAATAAGATTTAAGAGCTCGTCAGTAGTCGTATTGCTGCCAAGTCTATATATCGATGAATTAAAACCTGCTTCAATGCAAGCTTTTTCCTTCATATTTACATATACCTGGCTTGCAGCATCATCCCCTACCAAAACAACTGAAAGACCTGGTTTTCGGCCCAACTTCTCCTTGAGCAGTGTAACCTCTCCGGCAATGTTGCTTCTAATCTTTTGTCCCAAAGCCTTCCCATCAATAATAGTCGTCATCTAATCCTCCTTGACAACGGCAATAGATATAATCTCATCATCACCTGTATTCATAAGTTTAACCCCCTGGGTATCACGACTTAAAACAGGTATCTCAGAAACACTTATTCTTATAATTTTACCACTTTTTACAATCAGCATAATATCATCTTCCATCTTAACCTGACGAGCACCTACCACAGGACCGGTTTTTTCATTTATTTTGGCAAGTTTAAGACCTTTTCCACCCCTATTTTGGATTCTGTAATCGGTCACAAGTGAACATTTACCAAAACCATTTGATGTAACAGTAAGGATAAATGGATGCCCTGAAATAACCTCCATAGACACCACTCTGTCATCTTTGCTTAATGTGATACCTCTCACCCCAACAGCATTTCTGCCCATTGGCCTTACATCCTGAGAAGAAAACTGCAAGGTCTTCCCCTTTTTTGTGGCAAGAATAATATTATCATCATCCGAAGTAAGCTCAGTACCGATTATCTCATCACCATCTTTTAATTTGATTGCAATCATTCCGCTTCGTCCACTCTTAAACTGTTCAACATCAACTTTTTTTACCGTACCATATTTAGTGCACATAAAAATATACTTATCTTTTGTGTTTTCACTTACAGAAATGGCTGAAGCAATATACTCTTCCGGTTCAAGGCTTAAAAGGTTTGCTATATGACGACCTCTTGTCCCTGGAGCTGACTCCGGCAGTTCGTAAGTTTTAAGAAAATGTATTCTCCCTTTGTTGGTAAAAAATAGCAATTTAGAATGATTAGTACTCAATATAAGGCTCTGTACAAAATCATCCCCTTTGCTCATTGTGGCACTTTTCCCTTTTCCTCCCCTTCTTTGGGACGTAAAAGAAGATAAAAGAGTCCTTTTTATATATCCGTTATGAGTGATAGTAACAACAGTTTCACTGTCAGGAATCAAGTCTTCTATAAATAACTCTTCCGCATCAGACTCAATAACCGTTTTTCTATCATCACCATACTTATCTTTAATCTCGATTAATTCCTCTCTAATAATGCCCATCAAGACACTGTGATTGGAAAGAATCGTTTTGTAATATTCTATATTCTTGAGAGTATTTTTATACTCCTCAATAAGTTTATCAATTTCAAGGCCGGTTAATTTTTGCAATCTCATTTCAAGAATAGCCTGAGCCTGAACATCGCTGAAATTAAACCTTTCTATAAGATTTGATTTTGCAGATTGAGTGTCTTTTGATGCCTTTATGATTTTTATAACTTCATCAATATTTTCAACAGCTGTTTTTAACCCTTCTAAAATATGAAGCCTTTCCTCGGCTTTTTTTAGCAGATATCTTGTGCGCCTTGTAACTACCACAACTCTGTGGTTCAAAAACTCTTCAAGAATCCTAAATAGTGACAGAGTCTGAGGCTTGCCATTGACAAGAGCTACCATATTAAAACCAAATGAAGTCTCTAACTGGGTAAACTTAAACAACTGATTCAAAATTACATCGGGTAATTCACCTTTTTTGATTTCAATTACAACCCTTATACCATCCCTATCTGATTCATCCCTGAGGTCGGTAATCCCCACAATTTTCTTATCTCTTACAAGCTCCGCAATCTTTTCAATAAGGCTTGCCTTATTTACAAGATAAGGAATCTCAGTAACAACTATCTGTTGCTTACCACTCTTAAATTCTTCAATCTCAGCTTTTGCCCTTACCTTTATGCTTCCTCTTCCGGTTATATATGCATTTCTAATATCATTTATCCCCATAATAATTCCGGCAGTAGGAAAATCAGGGCCTTTTACAATCCTAAAAATATCTTCATGGGAGTAATCGGGATTATCAATCATATATACAAGAGCATCAATAATTTCAGACAGATTATGCGGAGGGATATTTGTTGCCATACCAACAGCAATACCGCTTGTACCATTAATGATTAAATTCGGTATTTTTGTAGGTAAAACCACAGGCTCTACAAGCGAATTATCATAATTGGGTATAAAATCCACAGTTTCTTTATCAATATCCGCCAACATCTCCTCAGCAATTCTGGACATTCTGATTTCCGTATATCTCATTGCAGCTGCCGAGTCACCATCAACTGAACCAAAATTACCCTGTCCGTCAATGAGCTGATATCTCATAGAAAAATCCTGGGCAAGCCTTACTACTGTATCATAAACTGCAGCATCACCGTGAGGGTGGAATTTACCGATAACATCCCCTACAATTCTTGCTGATTTCTTAAAAGGTTTATTATGAGAAACACCCATTTCGTGCATAGCATACAATACCCTTCTATGCACAGGCTTTAAACCATCCCTCACATCAGGAAGAGCCCTTCCAACAATAACACTCATTGCATAATCAAGATAACTACCCTTGATTGAATCTTCTACACTTATATCAATAATACCTTTATTTTTTTCCATCTAAACCTCTACTAAATATCTATATTTTTGGCATTCAGCGCATTATTTTCAATAAATTCCCTTCTTGGGGCAACTATATCCCCCATCAAAAGAGAAAAAAGCTCATCCGCTTCTTCAGCATCGTTTATGGTAATACGATAAAGAGTCCTTCTTTCAGGGTCAACAGTAGTTTCCCAGAGCTGCTCCGGATTCATTTCCCCTAAACCTTTGTACCTCTGAATATTTAACCCTTTTTTACCTCTTGATTCCACAAAATCGACAAGACTTTTCAGATCACTAAAAACAATCTCTTCACCCTCAACCTTTACTCTTATATTTTCAGTTCCAACTTCCTTCACAAATTTTGATAATCTTTGAAGCTCCTTAAACTCAGGGCTACCTATAAAATCAGTATTAACAATGAAAATACCCTTTGAACCCTCAAGAATTATATTATATCTGCCATATTCAGGATTAAAATCGATATAGGATTTTTTGAAAATACTGAAAAGTTCTTTATCTTTAAGATAATTAAACAAGCTCTCAACAAATTCTTTTTCGTTTAAAGAGGAAGGTTTCAAATTATCGTACAAGGACAACTCATAAATGAGCTCAAAAGGCAATTCTCTTTTCTGATAGATAGTTAACAATTCAAAGTATTTAATGAGATTTTTAAAGATTTCATTGTATCTATGAGGCGACAGTGCATCTATTTCAACACCTTCAAGACCAAGCTCAAGGATAAAATCCTGCATTTCATGCTCATCATTGATGTACTTCTCTGTCTTCCCTTTTTTAACCTTATAAAGAGGTGGTCTTGCGACATATAAGTAACCTCTTTCAATTATTTCCCTCATATATCTAAAGAAAAATGTCATCAACAACGTGGAAATATGAGCACCATCCACATCCGCATCCGTCATAATGATAATTTTGTGATATCTTAATTTTTCAATATTAAAATCATCTTTGCCGATACCAGTCCCAAGGGCAGTAATTATATTTTTTATTTCATTATTTGATAATAATTTATCAAACCTTGCCTTTTCTACATTTAAAATTTTACCCTTAAGCGGCAAAATAGCCTGAAATCTTCTGTCTCTGCACTGCTTGGCCGAGCCACCAGCAGAATCACCCTCGACAATAAAAAGCTCCGACTTGGCAGGGTCTTTTTCCTGACAATCTGCAAGCTTTCCTGGTAACGTAGAAACCTCAAGTGCGCTCTTTCTTCGCGTAATCTCTTTAGCCTTTCTTGCAGCTTCCCTTGCCCTGTAGGCCTGAATCGCTTTATCAAGTATTTTCTTAACTATATTCGGATTTTCTTCAAGAAAATCAGGCAAATAACCGTTCATAACAGTTTCCACTGCAACCCTTGCCTGAGATGAACCAAGTTTACCTTTTGTCTGCCCTTCAAAAACAGGTTCATTCATCCTAACGGAAATAATTGCAGACAAACCTTCTCTCAAATCATCGCCGGTAAGATTAACCTTTTCCTTTAAAAGTCCATGTTTATTTATAAATGAATTAAAAACTTTTGTATATGAAGATTTAAAACCTGCCTCATGTGTACCGCCTTCAACAGTATGAATATTATTCACAAAAGATATTATATTTTCATTATATGTGTCGTTATATATAAACGCAATTTCCACAAAAATATTTTCGTGTGAGTTTTTTATATAAATTGGCTCATCAAGAAGAAGATTTTTTGCCCTATTCAAATATTTTAGATAACTGACAATCCCGCCTTCAGCAAAATATTCATTCTTTTTCCCCTGAAATTCATCATTTATAGTAATCCTTATTCCACTGTTTAAAAATGCGAGCTCTCTCAATCTTTTTGCAAGAATTTCATAAGAAAACTCTGTTGTCTCAAAAATTTCCGGATCAGGTTTGAAAGTTACCTTTGTACCGGTCTTATTTGTTGTACCTATTTTTTTAAATTCCTCAACAGGCACTCCACGCTCGTATCTTTGAAAATAAACACCACCATCTCGTTTTATAGTCACCTCAAGATACTCAGATAGTGCGTTTACAACACTAACCCCCACACCATGAAGACCACCGGAAGCATAATATGCCCCTGAATTAAACTTACCGCCAGCGTGAAGTGTGGTCATTACAACTTCAACGGTAGGTTTCTTTGCCACAGGGTGTTCGCCAACCGGTATCCCTCTACCGTTGTCCTCAACAGTAACACTTCCATCCACATGAAGAGTAACTTTGATATCATCACAATGCCCGGCGGTAGCCTCGTCAATTGAGTTGTCAACCACCTCATACACAAGATGATGAAGTCCCCTCTGATCAACAGAGCCAATATACATCCCCGGTCTTTGTCTAACCGGCTCAAGACCTTCTAAGACCTTAATACTTTCTTCATTATAATCTTTTCTATTTTCAGTCATATATCTCCCTATAATTTGATATTATTTGCATTTTTAAAGTACCTGTTTTCCACCCCGGTAACTATTACCTGATACTTTTCAAAAATAGACTTAAAAACACCAATTCTCTTACTATCAAGGCCAACCTCAAAATCATCTAAAACTAAGATTATACCATTTTTTCCCAAATCTTCAATAGAGAATAAAACAGATGCCAAAGTTAATAATGAAAATGTTTTTCTCTGACCAAAAGAAGCAAAATCTTCATAAAGTTTATCATTAAGATAGAAATAAATTTTATCAAGATGAGCTCCTGCAATTATTTTTTTCAAAAAAATTTCTCTTTGTAAAATATCTTTATCAATGTTGATTTGCTTAATTACTATTTTAAATTTTTCATCAGAAATAATATCCCCCAAATTTAAGGATAATTTAGCGTTAATAGCATCAGCCCATAATTTTCTGTACTTACTTATTTTGCCACTTAAAATAAATAGTTTATCATTAATTACAGCTAAATACTCCCTGTCAAACTTTTCAGATAACAATAGATTTTTTTTCATTTCAAGAAGTTTATTATAATTTTTTAAAAGTTCTATGTAATTGAAATCCGTATAAAATATTGCTCTATCAATAAAATTTCTTCTATCTCTCTGATTTTTGGACAAAATACCTTCATTTTCTGGGGAATATGTGAACAGTAATTTATCTTTGATATAATTTTCAGGATTTTCCTTGTTATTATTTACAAACAATTCTTTTTTTTTTGAATATTTAAATTTTATATCATATTTTTTGCCAGAGTTGTTTATTATTGAATTTAAATAAAAATATTCAGAGCCAAAATTGATAACTTTTTTTAAATTGTACTGCCTAAAACTTTTCAAAGTAAAAATCAGGGAGATTGCTTCAGCAACGCTTGTTTTTCCAGCGCCATTATCTCCCGAAATATAGTTTACCCTGTCAAACTCAAATATGCTGTCTTTATGATTCCTGAAATTAACTAACCTTAATTTTTCAAGTATCATCAAAACTGTTCAATAGTCAAAGGTACTATAAGGTACTTGTACCAATTATCTTGAGGTATTATTATAGCAGGACTTTTCCTTCCATTCATTTTTAATTCTACAAAATCGCTTTCTATGGCACTCAAAATTTCTATCAACTGTTTAGAATTGAAAATTATATCTAAATCTTCACCTTTGTAATCAATATTTTCGATATAATCATGCCCGAGACCGTATTCAGTTTCAAGGCTGTAAATAGATACTTTTCCATTGTTGAAAGATAAGACAACGCCATGGGTAATTTCACTTGTAATGGAAGAAACTCTCTTCAAAACTTCGATAAATTCATTTTTAGGTAATTTTGCAGAAACAGGATATTCCGTATTAAATAAAGTTGTGATACTTTTAATATATTTTTCTATGAGTTTGGAATAAATTTCGATATTTCCTACCTTGAAGACTATCTGTTTTCTGTCTGTTTCAATTTTTACAAGTTCGTCCTTTTCAAGGATTTTAATAAGCTCAATTACGGTTTTTTTAGGTATGTTTATTAAGAATTCATCGGAAAATTCTTCATCAAATTCGGTAAATGCCATTGCTATTCTTTGATAATCCGCTGCAGAAACTTCAAGTTTGTTTCCGTAAGCCTTGAAATGACAACCGCTATATTCGATTTTTGAGGTGTCGTTTGAAATACAGAAATATACCTTTTTTAAAATTGATTGAAGATTTTTTCCTGGTATTTCTATAAAATATTCAGGTGTTATTTCTCCAATAGTGGGAAATAGTTCAGGGCTTAAAGTGGAAAGATTAAAAGATGCTTTTCCGCTTTTTATCTTAAGTTTATGACCATCAAAACTGAAATCTACTACTGCAGACTGAGGTAATTCTTTTACTATATCAAGCAGTTTTTTACAGGGAACCGTTGTAATGCCTGTGCTTTCAACGGTAGCATCTATTTTGGATGTAAATGCGGTGTGTATGTTTGATGCTCTGATTGTCAATGCGTTTTCTTCAGCCTCTATTAATATATTTTGAAGTATTGAATTCAGGTTTTTGGAGCTCGTAAAATTTATTGCGTGGTTTAAGACTTCTTGAAGATCTTCTTTTACAATTTTTAGTTTCATCATTTCCTCCATTGGAAGATTAATAATATGTTTTTAAAAAGATAATCATAGTAATAATAGAGTATGTTTATATTGTTGACAAGTTAATTTTTCAATATTTTATAATGAGTTTCAAAAAAAATTTTATGTGTAAAACTTTGATTTGTTATCAACAATATCTAACAAAATTTTGGTAAAAATGGAAATAGCATATTAATATACAATTATTCAACAAATGTATCTAAATTTAACTTACTGATAGGAAAAAGAAAAAATTATTTATAAATTTGTTTGTTGATATTGCTTATAAGTGTTTTTAATTCAACATCTTTTTTTATTTTTGATTCTATTTGGGACAGGGAGTGCAAAACAGTTGAGTGGTCCCTTCCACCAAAAATTTCCCCTATTTCCTGAAGAGATATGTTTAGCTTATTTCGTAAGATATACATTGCAATCTGTCTTGGCAAAGATATGCTTTTTGTTCTTTTTTTGGATTTTAATTCGGACATTTTTACATTGAAATGAGTGCATATGGTTTCTACAATTGTATCCGGATTTATAATTTTATCCTTTTTGATAAGAAATCTGTCCAGGCATTTTTTTGCAAATTCTATACTCAAAGGCTCACTGTTGAATGATGCATATGCACTAAGCCTTATAAGTGCCCCTATAAGCTCCCTTACATTATCCCCCTTTAAATTTTCTGCCAGAAACAGGGCTAATTCATCACTCAAATATATCCCCATAATTTCAGCCCTTTTGAGAAGAATAGCAGTTTTTTCTTCAATATTGGGTGGTTGTATATCGGCAATTAAACCCCAGGCAAATCTACTGGTCAGCCTTTCTTCCATTTCAGGTATTTCATCAGGAGTTTTGTCGCTTGTTATAATAATCTGTTTTTGCTCATCATAAAGAGTGTTAAAAGTATAAAAAAACTCTTCCGTGCTTCTCGTTTTGCCTGCAAGAAACTGCACATCATCAAATAAAAGCACATCAATATTACGATATTTGTCTCTGAAAGTGTCCATAGATTTCGATTTCAAAGAATAAATCATCTCATTTGTAAAGCTTTCACTGCTGATATATAATATTTTGAGCTTTGGGAATGATTTTATCAGCTTATTTCCAATTGCATGCATAATATGAGTTTTCCCAAGACCAACACCACCGTATATAAAAAGTGGGTTATATGTATGAAAATATCCTTCTGCTACTGCAGATGCCGCAGAAAATGCAAACTGATTAGAGCTTCCCACAACAAAATTATCAAAAGTATATTGCTTGTTAAGGTTTGTTGAAAATTTTGGTATGTTGATTTCAGGATTTACATAAACAAGAGATTCATTGCTTTTAGCTTCAATGTTATTGTTTGATATTTCTATAGCGATATCAGCATCAATGGAAAGTTCCTCTACGAAAATTTTTTTTATGGTATTTAAATATTTGTCTTCAATCCAGTTTTTATAGAATCTGTTTGGGGCGCTCAATGTAATTAAATCGCCTCTCAACTCTTTGACTGACAATGGTTTAAGCCATGTTTCCACAACCTGCTCACCAAGTACTGGGCTTGCATATTTCAACACTTCGTCCCAGATTCTACCTTCAGCCATTTACCATCGCCTCATAACCTTCTTTGAGTAATTTTTGGAGTATTTCTTCAATATGTTCCCTTCCCTTTGTTTCAATATCAAAAACTACCTTAGTATAATTCACCGGAAGATTAAGGTCAAACCTATAATGCTTTATGTCTAAAATATTTGCCCCACACTTTGCAATAATATCTGTAACAGACGAGAGTGAACCAGGTATATCTTTTAGAATAATAGAAATTTGAGCAAATCTTCCAGTTGTGACAAGCCCTTTGTTGATAACTCTTGAAATAAGATTTACGTCAATATTTCCGCCGGAAACTACAAGTACGGTAGTTTTACCCGATACATCAATTTTGTTGGCCAAAACAGCTGCCAAAGGCACAGCTCCGGCACCTTCTACCACAAGCTTTGATTTTTCAATATACTGCAAAATTGCAAATGCAATTTCATTTTCAGAAACAGTGACAATTTGATCAACATTTTGTTTGCATATATTATACGTAATATCACCGACTTTTTTGACAGCAATCCCTTCTGCTATCGTGGATGAGCTTGAAAGGGTAACAAGGCTTTTTCTTAAAAAGGAGTAGTACATGCCGGCGGCATTTTCCGATTGGACGCCTATAACCTTTATTTTAGGGTTAAACGCTTTTACATAAGAAGAAATACCTGCAATTAGTCCTCCTCCTCCTATCGGGACAACTACCTGATCAATATCAGGATTTTCTTCTAAAACTTCAAGGGCAATTGTGCCCTGACCTGCGATAACATCTATGTCGTTGAAAGGGTGTATAAAATAATATCCTTTTTCCTCAGAAAGTTTTAATGCGTGCAAATATGCCTCATCATAACTGTTTCCATACAATACGACTTCTGCTCCATACCCCTTTGTATTTTGAACCTTCACAAGAGGCGTTTGTTTGGGCATAACTATGGTAGCTTTTATATCAAAAAGACTTGAGCCAAAAGCAACCCCCTGTGCATGATTACCTGCTGAAGCGGCGACGACCCCTACCTTGCACTTATCTGTATTGTTTAAAATAGAGCTGAGTGCGCCTCTTATTTTAAATGAGCCCGTCCTTTGAAGGTTTTCCAGCTTAAAATAGATGTCACCTTTGTAAATTTCAGAAAAATTGTTTGAATAATAAAGTGGCAGATGTTTTATATATTTTTCGATAAGCTTTTTTGCAACCTTTATCTTTTCCGTCAAGTTTGACTCCCTGTTAATAGTAAATTCCAATGATAACAAAAAATTTAGAATGAGTCATCATTTTTTTTAGATTGAATTATTTGTAAAATACAAATAATCTATATAAACAAAATAAAAGAGGTTGAAATATGGACAGATTGAAAAATGTTTCGCCATTTATAGTGATGGATATTATAAAAAGGACTAAAGAGCTTGATAATGTTATTCATTTTGAAGTAGGACAACCAGATTTGCCGCCATCTAAAAATGTAAAAAAAGCGCTTGAACATGTTGCCGAAAGTCTTGACTTTCCCTACACGGAAAGCCTTGGGATAAAACCGTTAAGAGAAAAGATAGCCGAATATTATAAGAAGTTTTACAATATTGATGTGCCAATAGAGAGAATACTCGTAACTCCGGGCACCTCAGGGGCATTTCTCATTGCATATGCAATCACCCTTAACAGCAAAGAAAAAATTGCCCTTACAGACCCATCTTATCCATGCTATAAAAATTTTTCATATATACTTGATATTGCGCCTGAATTTATTCCTGTTGACTCAACGACAAACTATGAAATGAGAGTTTGCCACTTAAAAAATATTTCCGGAATAAAAACAGTACAAATCTCTTCCCCTTCAAATCCTATTGGAAATATTTATTCAAACAATACGCTGAAAGAACTTATAGAATATTGTGACGATAAAGGGATCAATTTTATTTCAGACGAGATATACCATGGGCTTACATATACTGATGACAAAGTTTCAACAGCGCTTCAATTTTCTGAAAATGCAATAGTTATAAACGGATTTTCAAAATATTTTTGTATGCCTGGAATAAGACTTGGATGGATGGTTTTACCTCAGCACCTTGTGAGAAAGGCTGAAGTTTTGATGCAAAATCTTTTTATTTCCGCTTCAAGCATCAGCCAGGAGATAGGGGTATGTGCTTTTGATTACGACTATCTTGAAAAATGTAGGGGGATATTCAAGGAAAGAAGGGATTTTTTATATAGTGAATTGTCAAAACTTTTTAAAATAGACGTTGTGCCTGAAGGTGCATTTTACATCTGGGTAGACGTATCTGATTATACAAATGATTCTTTTGAGTTTGCAAAAGAGTTGCTTGAAAATATACAGGTAGCTGTCACTCCAGGTGTGGATTTTGGTAAAAATAATACAAACAGATATATAAGATTTGCCTACACAAGAAATATAGAGCATATGAAAGAGGGTATAAACAGGATTGCCCAATATTTAAAAAATAGAAAATAATATGTCTGCCTTTTTAACTGCTTCCGAAAAAAAGATGTTTGTAATGCTCATGCTCCTTACTGTGGCCTCTTTTACCGGGCTGCAGGGGTGGATGACACTTTTTAATAATTTTGCTGTGGAAAGGGCAAATTTTGACGGTTTTGATATGGGGTTTACTCAATCTGTACGGGAAATTCCAGGTTTTCTTGCCCTATTGGTTGTTTATCTTTTGATTTTTATAAAAGAACACAGACTGGCGGTTTTATCAATATTAATACTTGGCATCGGTATATTTTTGACGGGGCTATTCCCGACACTTGCAGGAGTTGCCATAACGACACTTATTATGTCTTTTGGATTTCATTATTATGAAACAGTAAATCAATCTCTGACATTGCAATATTTCGAAAAATCAAAATCCCCACTTGTTTTTGGAAGACTACGTTCCATTGCCGCCATCACAAGCATAGTCACGGGGGTTATCGTTTATTTGCTTACAAAATATTTTGACTACAAAGCATCTTACATGATTTTAGGCAGCTTTGTGGTTTTAATAGCAATTACAGCATCATTTATAGACCCTGTGGATTCAACAAAACCTGTTCAGACTAAAAAGATGATTTTTAGGAAAAAGTATTGGTTGTTTTATTTGCTTACATTTCTCGCCGGGGCAAGAAGACAAATATTTACAGCGTTTTCTGTTTTTTTGCTGGTTAAAAAGTTTCAGTACTCTGTTCAGACTGTGGCCATTTTATTCTTTTTGAATAATTTTATCAATTTTATTATAAGCCCAATGATCGGCAGATATATCAATCGATTTGGTGAGAGAAAAATGCTTTCTCTTGAATATTTTTCCCTGATTTTCATTTTTCTGGGCTATGCATATACCAATAGCCCTTTAATGGCAGGCGTGCTTTATATTCTGGATCATATTTTTTTCAATTTTTCAATAGCCATAAAAACATTTTTTCAAAAAATAGCGGATGAAAAAGATATAGCCTCCAGTATGGCAGTAGGTTTTACTATAAACCATATTGCTGCTGTTTTTTTGCCGGTCCTGGGAGGAATGTTATGGCTTATTAACTACAAAATTCCGTTTGTAGCTGGTGCTTTTTTAAGCCTGGCTTCGCTTTTGTCGGTACAGTTTATTAAGAGGTATGAAGAATCATGATTATTTCTGTGGGCAACATAACAATGGGGGGGACAGGCAAGACCCCTTTTGTAATGATGATAGGTGAATATTTTTTATCAAAAGGGAATAAAGTGTGTGTTTTGTCAAGAGGCTATAAAGGGCAAATCGGATATGAAACAAATGTCCTGTCAGATGGAGAAAAAATATATTTTATCCCACCTCTGGCAGCGGATGAGCCATATCTTATAGCTTCAAGACTTAAGTCTGCAGTAGTTATTACAGGTAAGGACAGGACAAAGGGGTATGAAATAGGGCTTAAAAGATATCATTGTGATACATTTATTTTAGATGACGGATTTCAGCATAAAAGGATGAAAAGGGATGTAGATATATTATTGCTTGACCACAACAATCCACTATCAACCGGGCTTGTCTTCCCATTTGGCTATTTGAGAGAGTTCCCTTCGGCAATAAAAAGAGCAGATATAGTTGTTTTCAACAAGGCAGAGGAAGAAAAAATCCCTGACAGAGTGCATAAATTTATCAAGGGAAAGCCCGTATTTTTCTCAAACTACATACTTAAAGGTTTTTTTAGTGCGAACAAAAACATAACCAACAAAGAGATTGCAACTGAAAAATGTGTGGCCTTCAGCGGAATTGCAAATAATCGTCTTTTTTTCAGAATGCTTGAAAGAAATGGTATTAACCTTACAAAAACGTATAGTTTTAAAGACCATCATATTTACTCTGAGCCTGAGATAGAGAATATTGTTAAGAAATCAAACGGGCAAATTATCATAACTACCGAAAAAGACTTTGTAAAAATACCTGACAAATACGCAAATAGTATTTATTTTGCAAAAATTCAAGTAAAGATGAATGATTATGAACACTTTTTCAAAACCATTGAAGAGGTCTATAAAAAAAAGCAGCCTGTGTAGGCTGCTTTTTTACATTTCTACTGAAAATTCAATTGTATCAAACCAGAAGCCGTCACCTCTGATAGAATCAAGCTCAGCCTGAATAATGGCATAGTGCTTTGATTCCACATCAGCAAGTTTTTCAAAAAATTCTTTCACTTTTGGATCGGTAGCTGCCGCAGCTTCCGCCTTATAAAACTCCATTGCCTTTTTTTCATGTTCAAGAGCAATTTTTAAAGCCTCTTCGTCGCCAATATCTGCCCTGTCAACAGGCTGTAGACTTGCATCTTTGATATTGGGCATAAACTTTGAAAGACGCCCTTTAGGGACATTAACAGCCTCAATAGGTTGCCCTGCCAATATTTTTTCCCTGAAATTTTCAATTAATTCCATATGATCAACTTCATCTGCTGCAAGCTGGATGAACATATCTTTACCAACACCAACTTTGGTTTTTCTTGCATATTTCAGGTAACTTCTTAAGCCTTCCTTTTCTGCCTCATAAGCAAGCTTTAATGCTTCCAACAATCTTTCTGCCATAAATTCCCCCTTATTTTGAATTGTTATTTAATTATATCTTTTTTTGAAAAATTTACAATAAATATTGAAATAATATTATTAATAAACTAAATAGAAAGTTAATTTATACTCCGGGAGGTAAAGTATGAACCCAATTGCAGTTGAGCTTAACGAGCTTATCAAAAAAGATAATCCGAAAGTGTATGAAATGTTGTCAGATTTGGGCAAAAGCCTTTTTATGCCAAAGGGTATTTTAACTCAGTCGGCAGAGGCAAAAGAGAAGGCATATAAATTTAATGCCACAATAGGCACAGCTACCGAAAATGGCAAGCCTATGTATCTTGACTGTATTTATGAGGGTCTTAAAGCATTCGACCCCAAAGACCTTTTTCCATACGCGCCTGCAACCGGCAAACCGGAACTCAGGGCAAAATGGAAAGAAAAAATGCTCAAAGAAAATCCTGCCATGAATGGGAAATATATTAGTACCCCTATTGTTACAAATGCTCTTACTCACGGGTTGAGCATTGTTGCCGATATGTTTATGGACAATGGGGATTATGTAGTTATGCCTGATATGTTTTGGGGCAACTACAGATTGACATTTTCTGTGAGAAGAGGGGCTGAGATAAGCACTTTCAACACATTTACAGATGACGGAAAATTTGATGTAAATGCGCTTCTTGAAAAGGTAAAAGAATGTGCCAAAATTAAAGATAAGGTTATTATAATCTTAAATTTTCCAAACAACCCGGCAGGCTATATGCCAACTGTTGATGAAGGCAAAGCAATAGCAGACGGCTTGATAGAAATTGCAAATTCAGGAACAAAGCTTGTGGTGGTTACTGATGATGCATATTTTGGACTTTTTTATGAAGATAGTATGACAGAATCACTCTTCGGATATCTTGCAGGCGAGAGTGACAATCTTCTTGCCGTAAAACTTGATGGTGCTACAAAAGAGGAATATGTTTGGGGTTTCAGGGTAGGATTTATTACTTTTGGTTCAACAAATAATACACCTCAGGCAAACCTTCTTGGGGCTCTTGAAAAGAAGGTGGCCGGTCTCATAAGAGGTACCATTTCAAATTGTCCTCATCCATCCCAGACGTTTGTACTCAAGGCCCTTGAACATCCTAATTTCTATGCTGACAAACAGAAAAAATATGAAATCATGAAGGCAAGAGGGCTTAAAGTAAAGGAAGTGCTAAATAATTCGGACTACAGTGATGAATTTACATATTATCCTTTTAACTCCGGTTACTTTATGTGCCTAAAGCTTAAAAATGTTGACGCTGAAACCTTAAGGGTTCATTTGCTTGAAAAATATGGCGTTGGAACTATTTCAGTAAATAAATCAGATTTAAGAATTGCATTTTCATGTATTGAAGTTGAACAGGTGCAAGAATTGTTTGATATCATTTATAAAGGCTGCAAAGATTTGGCCTGAAAATAAAGGGAGCCTCTGCTCCCTTTTTTTATCAGAGGTGAGAAATGATTGTTGATGCTAAAGGAAAACCATGTCCTACACCGGTTATAATGACCAAAAAAGCATTGGAATCAATTGAGGAAGGGGTTATAACTGTATTGGTGGACAGTTTCACATCAAAAGAAAATGTATTAAAATATGCTGCAAGCCAGGGTTTGACTGCTGATGTGAAAGAAAAAAATGGCGTGTATGAAATTAGCATTGCAAAAGGGTACCCTTGCTCATTACCGGCAGAAGCTGCAGTTGAAAAGGTATCAAAAATTGTGCTTTATGTAGGCAGTAATGCAATAGGCAATGGGGATTGCTATCTGGGCGAAAAACTAATGGACGGATTTATTGCCAATATCAAAAATATGGATATTATGCCTTCAAGTATTATTTTTGTAAACTCAGGCGTATATCTTACCACACTTAATGCCACCACTATAGAAGAGTTGAAAAAGCTTGAAGGTGTGGAAATATTAAGCTGCGGTACATGTCTTGAACATTTTGAGCTTGTTGACAAGCTCAAGGTTGGTGAGATTACTGACGGCTATAATGTAATGAAAAGACTTTTTGAGGCAGATAAGGTTATCAGGTTATGAACAAAAGGCTGACACAATTTGTAAAAGCTGCGGGCTGAGCCGCTAAAATAGGTCCGGAGGACCTTGCAAAAGCCCTTGGCGCTTTGAAACTTCCTGAGTGTAAAAATTTGTTGGTTGGATTTGAGACCAACGACGATGCCGGTGTGTTCAAAATAAAGGATGACTACTATATTGTCCAGACAGTTGATTTTATAACACCGGTGGTGGATGACCCTTATATTTTTGGGCGTATTTCCGCAATAAATTCTCTAAGTGATGTCTATGCTATGGGGGCAAACCCCCTTACCGCCCTTTCCGTTCTTATGTATAACTGTGATATAGATGAAAAAATTATCGGTGAGATGATGCAGGGGGCTGTTGACGAACTGGCCTCATCCAATTGCGCCCTTTTGGGTGGACATACCGTTGATGACCATGAAATAAAGCTTGGATTTGCCGTGACGGGGTTTATTGATGACGGCAAAATTTACAAAAACTGCACGTTAAGGGAAGGAGATTTACTTGTTTATACCAAACCTTTAGGGATAGGTATTCTTACAACTGCCATAAAAGGGGAAGTGATTTCCGAAAGCGCACTAAAACAGGTAACAAATGCTATGCTTTTATCAAATAAAAAAGCATCTGAAATATTCAAGCAGTTTGATGTCTCTGCCGTGACGGATGTAACCGGATTTGGTCTTGCCGGCCATGCTTTTGAGATGGCAAAAGGCTCTTCAGTAAGCCTTGAAATTTATATGGACAACCTTAAGATTTTTGATGAGGCAAAAAGTCTTGCCCAGATGGGTATAATTCCTGCAGGAGCATATTATAACAAGCAATTTTTGACAGACAATTACGATTTTGTCTCAGATGAAAAGGATAATGAAATAATTGTGTTTGATCCTCAGACTTCAGGTGGATTGTTGATAGGGGTTAGTTTTACGGATGGTGAAAAACTTTTGAGCAAGCTCATCGAATCAGGTTATGAGGATTCATCCATTATCGGTATAGTCACACAAAAGAGTGATAAATATTTGGTCTTCAAATAAACTACCTGACAATTTTATCTGCAATTATCAAGAATTTTATAGGGACCTGATATTCTATTTTTTTTGCAGTTGCAAGATTTAACACCACCATAAAATGCTCTATAAGAGTTACCGGCATTGTTTTTGCCGATGCGCCTTTTAATATTTTTACTGCCTTTTGCCCTGCAAACCTGCCTGACCTGTATTCATCAACAACAAGAGCAAGCAGCACACCCTGATTAAGGACGTATGAATCGTTTTCTGCAAGAGAAGGTATTTTGTGCCTGTTGATTATATGAATCGTTTCGATTCCGGGTATCTGCGTATAAGGGATATAAACAACATCTATGCCATTGATAATTGATTCGTCTTTGAGAAGCTTTGACACAGGTATTTCTTCAACTGCAAAATCAAAAAAAGCGCTCAATCGTCTGATTTCACTGATACTTGAAAGGTATTCACTGTCCTCTTCCAGCTTTAAAACACCTAATTTTCGAAGTTTTTTCAACTGTCTTATAACTTTTATCTGTTCAAGAATTGAAATTTCTGTGCTGACGCCGGTGGCATTGATCGCTGGCAAACTAACATCTGCTATAAAATTTTCTTTTACAGGATTGCCTTTAATATGGAATATGACAGTTTTTGAAAATATTTTATGTTTATAAATATCTTTTAGTGCCTCTTTGCCGTTTACAAACAAAATATCCGGGTTAATCTTTTTGATAAATGGGTAATAAGACCTTAACAGCTTTATATCTTTTGAACATCCGAATGTATAAAACCTTGCCTCCGGAAAATGTAATAGAATTTCGTCACGAAAGCCTTTTTCTATAAGCCCATCCTGATCAAAAGAAACAATGGCAATATTTTGACTGTAAGCACTCTTAAGTAAAAAAAGTAATATAAAAAAGCTAACTGCCCAAAATTTCATTTATCTTTGCAATTCTCCTTTTCAGTGAGTGCCTGCTTATTCCTAAAATTTCTGCAGCTTTTTGCTTTATGCCACCTGATTCTTCAAGGGCCTTTTCAATGAGCTGTTTTTCGTAGTTTAAAAGTTTAAAATCGAGACTACCAACTTCAACTTGCTTACTTTCTATCATTTCCGATGGTAACATATCTTTTGTTATACATTCGTCAGTCGCAAGAAGTGCAAGTCTTTCGATAATATTTTTTAACTCTCTCACATTTCCGGGCCATTTGTAATGAATGAAAATATCAATTACCTCTTTGTCAAATTTTAAAGATTTGCCAAATTTTTTTGAGTAGGTGTCAAGAAAATATTCGCAAAGATAAGGTATATCCTGAATTCTATGCCTTAATGGGGGCACTTCAATGGGTATTATATTGAGCCTGTAATAAAAATCACTTCTGAACTTCCCCTCTTCTACAAGCTGTTTCAGGTTTTTGTTGGTTGCAGCAACAATTCTTACGTCGACCTTTATCTCTTCTTTTCCACCTATCCTTCTGAAAGTTTTATTTTCAAGAAAACGAAGCAGTTTTGGCTGCAAGGCTAAGGGCATATCCCCAATTTCGTCAAGAAAAAGTGTCCCTTTGTCAGCAAGTTCGATAAGTCCGGTTTTCCTGTGTTTTGCATCGGTAAACGCACCTTTTTCATAGCCGAAAAGCTCAGTTTCAAGCAGATGTTCAGGCATACTTGAACAGTTTATGTCTATAAATTTTTCGTTTTTTCTTAAACTTTCGTTGTGGAGAGCCTTTGCTACAAGCTCCTTGCCTGAGCCGCTTTCACCGGTTATAAGTACTGTCGAATCATGCTCAGCTACAAGCTTTATTGTTTTTAAAAGCTCTTTTATTTTTGGAGAATTACCAATCAGTTTCCCTATTCCAGTTGTTTTATAGGCTTTATTTCTCAAATGCTCTATTTCTTGCTTGCTCTTTTTTTCTGCAACACATTTGGAGATAAGGTGCAGCATCTCATCAAGCTCGAACGGCTTGTTGATAAAATCGTAAGCGCCTGATTTAATCGCGGTTATTGCGGTATTAATATCGCCATGGGCGGTAATCATAATTACCTCGATGTCCCTGTTTAGTTCTTTTACGGCTTTAAGAACATCAATTCCATTCATATCTGGTAATTTTAGGTCGATTAGAGCAATATCAGGCTCGCTTAAGGCAGCAGCCTTTAAAAAATCTTCTGCAAGATAAAAAGATTTAGCGTTAAATCCAGCATCTTCAAAAGCTAATTTGAGAGAGTTTGCAAGTATCTTTTCATCATCAAGAATGTAAATTGTAAGCACTATATTATCCCCTTTGTGAATTTCAATGTAACTTTTGTACCTACATTAAGTTTTGAGTCGATATTGATTTCCATATTATTTTGCTTTATCAGGTTATACACTATTGAAAGTCCGAGACCAGTCCCGCCTTGATTCATTGAGAAAAAAGGGTCAAAAATCTTATCCAGGTGTTTAGAGTCGATACCTTTGCCGTTGTCCTGAATTATTAAGAAGAGCCCATTTTCCAGCTTTTCAGTATAAATATTTATAATACCGATTTTCTTGTCTATTGATTGAATTGCATTGAGAATCAGATTAAACAGTATTTGCGTCAGCTGGTCTTTATCTGCCATAACAGTAACTTTTTCCACATCAATGTTAAATTTTATCCCGTGCTTTTCAATTTCTTTACCAAGAAGGTTCAGCGTGTAGTTCAGGACATCATGAAGCTCAATATCACTTATTTTTGCAGGGTTTGGTTTTGCAAAATTTAGCAAATCGGTCAAGGTTCGGTTTAGTCTGTCGGTCTCCTCCACTATGGATTCCAAAAGTTGATAACTTGCCTCGTCCCCTTTTCTCTTTAATAACAATTGAGCCGTTGTTTTTATTGCTGCAAGCGGGTTTTTGATTTCGTGTGCGATACCTGCGGACATAAGGCCAAGTGATGCAAGTTTGTTTGCCTGAATAAGCTCCTGCTGTCTTTTTTCAATATTTTCAGCCATTTTATTGAAGGAATCAGCAAGCATTTTTATCTCTTTACCCCTTTTAAGCTCAATTCTGTATTTAAAATTGCCGTTGGCAAATTCTTTTGTCCCTTTGATAACCTTTTTTATCGGTTTGATAAGTTTTTCGGTAAAATATAAGGCTGCAAGAAGAGCTAACATAGTGACAGAAAATACAAAAAGAAGTGTTTTCCCCTTGAGTGTATTAATATTTTTAAACAAAAAACTTTCAGGGACATATATGCTGATAGTCCAGTTTAGTGAAGGGACAAAGGATTCAAAATAGCTGTACTTTAATGCACTTTCCAGATCATTTTTTTTGTAGATTGTATTTTCTTGATTTTTTATAGTTTTTACGGTTTTATCTGTAAGATTTAATGTTTCAATAAATCTTGTAAATTTGCTGTTATCCACCTGGAAGACAAGAAGCCCTACCGGGGAAGTCAGGTCTTCAAAGTCGTAAACCCTTTTTAAAAAATAAACACTGGATGAATCGGAATAAGTAGAAAAATCATTGTTTAGAGCATTTGCGACTACCCCATGACTTAACGTTATTGGCAATTCATTGCCTGGTATAGACAATATTAATGTTGCTTCTTTATTGTAAAGAAGGATGCTTTTGTAAATATTTGAATTTGCCCTATAAAGAATAAGCCTGTCTTTTACCGTATCCATTCTCTGCCCGTATGAAAATTGCAAAAACGAAAGCTGTACAAGAGGGTTTTCCGACAGCTGTCGGATATTGGAAACGATATTTTTATAAAAGTCCTCTGTTTGAGATGCAATGTTATTAATCAGCTGTGAAGTCTGATTTCTCGATATTTCAAGGATGGATTTTGAAGCTTCATTAAAAGATTGGTAAGAAATAAGAAGCATGGGGATAAGTCCAAATACTATATAGAAAATGATAATTCTTGTTTTAAATGATGGATAAAAGTTTTTCATAAAAACAGATTACTACACATATCGGCAATGTTCAATACGATTAATTTATTTCAATAATTTCACTTTCAAACTTTACAAAACACCTGTCTTTGCCGGAAGATTTTGCATCATATAACAAATTGTCAGCTTCCTTTATTATCTCGTCAATGCTTTGCATTTCTGTGCAGGAGACTGCTCCTATGCTTGCTGTAAACCCTATTACCTTATCGTCAAAAATGATTTTTGTATTTCTAATGCTGTTTAATATCTTTTTCACCACCATTAAAAGTCCGTTTTTTGTTACATTCGGTATTAAGCAGACAAACTCTTCGCCGCCAAATCTACCCACAATATCAGATTCTCTTAACATAGATTTCAGACATTTTGAAAGGGCTACTAAAACTTCATCTCCACATGTATGCCCGTACGTATCATTTATCTTTTTAAAGTTATCAATATCAAGAATTATAAATCCAAGCTCCTGATTATACCTTTTAGCGTTAAGATAGAGGAAAGTGAATTGTTCCATAAAAAATCTTCTGTTATACAGTCCTGTAAGGGGATCAGTGGTAGCTTTGGCAAAAAGTGACCTGTTTATATCTTCCAGTTCGTCATAAAGTTTTTTTGATTTATAGGCTGTGGTAAATTTGAGCAAAAGCTCTTCCGGAGAGTAAGGTTTTAAAATGTAGTCATTAGCTCCGTGAATCATCAAAGTTCTTAAAATCCCTGCATCCCTTGATGATGTTTGAATAATAATTGGAACATGTTTTAAATCTTTGTTTTTCCTCAAAAATTTCGTTAATTTTATGCCATCTATGTCATCCATATACAAATCAGAAATTACAACATCAGGTATTTTTGTTTTGAGTGCTTCTATTAGAGCATGTGGCTTGTCAAATGTTTCTATGTTTACTCTAACAGTTTTTAATACATTTTCTATAAATTTAAGTTGAAGGATGCTGTCATCTACGGCAAACGCAGTGGCAGAGCTGATATCTATCATAGATAAAAGCTCCATAAGCTCATCTATGTATTTAATAAATTCATCGTTGATTTTTGATTTTGGCACATAGTCAATTGCGCCTTCAGCATAAATTGCAAGCCTTGTTTTTTCATCCTCATTTGAGCTTATCACTATGACAGGGACATTTTTCAACTTATCATCATTGCTCATATATCTACAGAGCTCAAGCCCCTGCCTGTCCTTCAATTCATAAGAAATAATAGCAAGAGAAGGGAGTGTTTCTTTTAGGACGTCGATTGCCTCAGAGAATGATGAGACCGAAAGAATATTGTATTTTTCACTTAGCAGATTTTCCAAAAGAAACCTTGACAGCTTTGAAGGGTCTGCTATAAGGATATACTTTTTCAAAATAACACCGGTTTTTAATGAACTTTAGCAAGTATAAACGTTTTGGAGGATAAATGTCAATAGTAAGAGTCAGATTTGCCCCAAGTCCTACAGGTCATATCCATGTGGGCAATGTCAGGACGGCGCTTTTTAATTATCTTTTTGCAAAAAATCAAAACGGAACATTTATATTGAGGATAGAAGATACAGACCTTGAGCGTTCGAGCATTGAGAATGAAAATATTATTTATGAAGATTTAATGTGGCTTGGGCTTGAATGGGATGAAGGCCCGGTTGTGGGTGGAAATTATGGCCCTTACAAACAGACTGAGCGTACTTTGATATATAAAAAATATCTTGATAAACTTCTTGAAGAAAAGAAGGCGTATTACTGTTTTTGCTCAAAAGAGGAGCTTGATGCGCAGAGGGAGAAAAATTTACAGGAAGGGAAAAATCCAATTTACAGCGGTAAATGTAAAAATATACCACTTGCAGAAGCAAGACAGAGGATTGAACAGGGGGAAAAGGCTGCCATAAGATTTAATGTCACCGAGAGTGAAGTAAAGGTGAAAGATATTTTAAAAGGGGAGATTGATTTCCCAACAAATATGTTTGGTGATTTTATCATTGTAAGACCGGATGGGACACCTGTTTATAACTTTGTAGTTGTTGTTGATGATGCGCTGATGAAAATCACCCATGTAATTCGTGGTGATGACCATCTTAACAATACTCCCAAACAGATTTTGATATATAAAGCCTTAGGTTTTGAATTGCCTGAATTTGCCCATATTCCTATGATTTTGGGTAGCGACCACTCAAAACTCAGCAAAAGACACGGAGATACAAGTGTAAACCAATTCAGACAAAAAGGCTATTTGCCGGAAGCATTTTTCAATTACCTGGCGCTGCTTGGATGGTCTCATCCTGAGGAAAAAGAGATTTTGTCAAGACAGGAGCTTATAAATGCCTTCAGTCTTGAAAGAATATCCAAAAGTGCAGCTGTGTTTGACTTTGACAAGCTAAACTGGATGAATGGTATTTACATAAGGGAAAAAAATATTGATGAGCTTTATAGTGTCGCAAAGGGATTTATTAAGTGTGTTGAGCTATCAAAATATGATGAACAGTGGCTTAAAAATGTAGTTTTTTCTGTGAGAGAGAAAATATCCGTTTTAAGTGAAATTGATGAGCACATAAAAATATTTTTTAAACAATCTGAGCCGGATGATGAATCAATTAAATTGTTAAATCTTGAGACTTCAAGTGCGGTACTTGAAAGGTATGCCGAAGAAATAAAAAAGTTTGAAACACTAACAGTAGATGACTATAAAGCTATTACAAAGATAGTTGGGGATGCAACCGGCGCAAAAGGGAAGGCGCTTTTTATGGTGCTGAGGATTGCACTTACCGGCCAAAGGACAGGTCCGGATATGGACAAGATTGCGACATTGCTGTCACCAAAGACGCAGATTGAAAGAATCAATAACGTGCTCAGGTTTATAAAAAAATAAGAGGTAAAATGTTTACAGTAGGAATTTTGGGAAGACCAAATGTAGGGAAATCAACTCTTTTTAACCGTTTTGCAGGTAGAAGGATTGCCATTACCGACGATATGCCAGGTGTTACAAGGGACAGGCTTGAGTATGTTTGCGAATGGGGACTTAGAAAGTTTAAATTGTATGATACAGCAGGTTTTGACTTAAGAGAAGATATTTTAAAGAAAGAGATGCAGGAGCAATTTTACCGGGCTATTGATGAGGTTGACCTTTGTCTTTTGATGGTCGATGCAAAGGAAGGGCTTCACCCATTGGATGAAATAGTGGCAGATTTGCTGAGAAAAAAAGGGAAAGATACGATTCTTGTTTTAAACAAGGTTGATAATCCTGAGCTTGAGATGGCAATAAACGAATTTTACAAGCTGGGATTTGAAAAGATTTTTGCAGTAAGTGCCACCCATGGCAGAAATGTTGATGAACTGCTGGATGAAATCACTTCAAGAATAACGGAAGAAGAGGAAGCTGAGGTAGAAACAGACAGGATAAAACTTGCGGTAATCGGGAAGCCAAATGTTGGAAAATCAAGTCTTATAAATGCCTGGCTAAATGAGGAGAGGGTTATTGTAACGGAAATCCCGGGCACCACGAGGGATTCTGTGAATGTAAACTTTGAGTTCAACGGCAAAAAATATACGCTAATCGACACCGCAGGGATAAGAAAAAAGTCGGTAATGTTCAAAGATAAAATTGAAAAATATGGGTATTTCAGAGGTCAGGACGCAATTGCTGAGTCAGACATCTGCATAGCTGTTATTGATGCTACTCAAGGGATTTTGGACAGGGACATTAAGGTTATAGCAGATGCAAATAGACAATACAGGCCTGTTATTCTTGTTTTTAACAAATGGGATTTGATTGAAAATCCTGGAGAATATTCAAGACAGCTTGGTAGGGATGTGAAGGATAAACTTAAATTTTTATATAATCCTCAATTGGTGTTTGTATCGGCACAAACAGGAAAAAATGTATATAAAATCTTTAAAAGCGTTGAAATAATAGATAAAGAATATTCAAAAAGAGTACAGACCTCAAAGCTGAATGAAGTACTTCAACTTGCCCAGCAGATGCATCAGCCACCAGTGGTTAAAAATAAACGTCTTAAGTTTTTTTATATGACCCAGGTGGGGACAAAGCCGCCAGAATTTGTGGTTTTTGTTAATTATCCTGAAGCTGTTCATTTTTCCTATGAAAGATTTATCCTTAACCTTATCAGACAGGAATTTGGATTTGACGGTGTCCCTTTAAAAATCAATTTCAGGCAAAAAGGGGACAGAAGCACCGACTAAGCTTTTATATTTTAAGTCCAGGATATATAACTTCACTTGAATCGTAAAATTATCTTCTGGTATAATTTTATACAGATATAAGAAGGAGGAATTTATGATAAAAGTGGAGGTTTTTTACAATAGCGGGGTTGATTCCAGGACTCCAGAAATTGCCGAAGATTTGAAGTACAAGTTTGGTAGCAAAGTAGATGTCAGGCTTATCGATTTGTCGGATGAAAAAGCGCCTGAAGAGTATGGGATTATCAATCCGCCTGAAGTGGTCATCGATGGCAAAAAGAAAATAAAGATAGAAGGTAGCGACAGTCTCAAAGAGATAGTTACAAAGGTCATTTTCTAAAGAGGGTGCTATGCCGTACGTAAATATAAAGATTACAAAAGATGGTGTGAGCAAAGAGAAAAAAGCTGAGTTGATAAAAGGTGTTACAGAGCTTCTTGCAAATGTTCTCGGCAAAAATCCCGCGACAACTGTTGTGGTCATTGATGAAGTGGAAACGGACAATTGGGGTATTGGCGGAGAGCAGGTGACAGAGAGAAGGAAAAAGGGCATATAAATTTTTTCTAAAGTTTTTATTGATTATGCCGATTTAAAAAGGGCATGGATGCATAAAAAATACACGGATGTCCCTTGAAGAGGGTACGTCATGGTTACAATTTACAATGCATCTGGTGCTTTTATCTCCAATAGCATCGACAGATTTTCCAGGGCAGTCAACAGCTCAATTGAAAAAATATCAACAGGGCAAAGGATTAATTCCGCAAAGGATTCCCCTTCCGAAATAAGCCTTGTAACAAGATTTGACTCAAGAATAAAATCAGAAAAGCAGCTTGTCTTTAATTTGCAGGATATGATCAGCATGTTTCAGACGGCAGATTATGCAATAACCGGCTCAGGCGGTATTTCAGATATTTTAAATACTATCAGGGACAGAATTGTTTATGCGGGAAATTCAACACTGACAAGCCAGGATGTCCAGAATATTCAATCTGAAATTGAAGATTTGACTGATGAAATATCAAATATTATAAACTCCACGGAATTTAATAGCAAAAAACTTTTAAATGGTGAATTGATAGGGTATGTGACTTCATCAAGTAGTGAAATTGCGGGTTATGTCAATGAGCCTGTGTCAAACAGCACATACACTCTTGAAAACATTACTGGAGCGACCTATCACGAAATAAAGTCGACTGCTGCCGCAAATCCTACGGCTGACACGCCGGCAGATTATACCGATACACTCGGTACACTTGGAACTGTTTCTGTTACAGGCAGTGCAACGGCAAGTGGAAATTATGAAGTGATTTTTACCGATTCAGCCAGTTTTAAAGTCTATGATAATTCTGATGGAACACTGGTAACATCTGGGACTACTGATGCAGCATTTACGGTGGATGGTCTAAGCATTACTGTCTCCTCAGGGGGGACATATACCGGTGGATTTAAATTCTATTTTGATACCACAAGTGGTTCAGGGACAATTAGTGCAACTGAAGGCAATCGTGGAACTTCAGAAGCAATTACCGCTGCAAACTTTGACAGTAATGCGATGCTCAACTCCTATTTTTATATAAAAACCGATTTTGACAGCGGTAGCATTAAATACAACGTATTTGACAGCGAAAACAATCAAATGGGCAACTGGACTACGATAGGCAGTGAATTTACATCATTTGCAGACTCAAAACTTGCTGGCAGTTCATTTACATTTAGTGTGACAAATCCCGGCAAAGAGGATATCTGGAAGGTGGATTTTGGTACATTTAATACTCTTTCAACTTCGGGTGGCACATTTGTCATTGAAGGTGTGGATAAATCGATTTCCATTTCATGGCAGGGGGGTGATACCTTAAATGATATTGCAAACAGCATAAATAATATTGGCGACGGGTTGGTTTCTGCAAGTGCCGAATCCGGGGTACTTGTTTTGACGGCACAAGAGCTTGGAGCAAAAGGGAAACTTAGAGTATACGATACGGAAGGAAATTTTGTGTCAACGTTAAATCTTGCAGAAACTTCAGGTACCGGGAACAATGCGAGCCTTACATACAACGGTACGACATACACTTCTGAAGATAATTACTTTAAAGATGTCATAGACAATATAACGATAGAGGTGGCAAAAGGGGCAAATTTATCTTCAGCTACACTTTCAGTGACCAATAAAACAAGTACTGCTCCTTTAAACATTGACGGGGGCAACTTGTACAATATGTATGTAAAAGACCTTACCCCTGAGGCTCTGGGGCTAAAAAATATTGACGGCGGGTATACAATTGATGTTGGCAGTTCTTCTTTAAGGTCAAAAGCATTAAGCATGATTGATTTGGCAATTGAAAAGGTCTCTGGTGAAGCATCCCGTATTGGCTCAAATATAAATACACTGGATTATCACCTTTCAACCGTTCAAAACACAAATGTAGCAAGAAAGTCTGCATTATCAACTCATCTGGATACCGACCTGGCACAGGAAACTACAAACCTTGCGGCAAATCAGCTGAAACTGCAGATAAGCTCATCAATGTTGGCGCAATCAAATATTTCTACTCAGCGGGTGCTTGAGCTTTTGGGGATTATTCCTACAAAACAATAGGAGGTCAAAATGGCTGTTAATCAGGTAAACAACAATAATGAGATTGCAAGGCAGCTCAGGTATCAAGAGATGAAAAAGGCCGAGGAAAGAAGACAGGAAATCATTGATGAACAAAAAAGGGCAGAGGAGATAAAAAGGGAGAGGATAAGACAACAGACAAAGAATAAGGTTAATGCAGTGGATATTTATGCTTAAAGAAGCTTTGTTCACGCAGGCAGTGTATTGATACTTTGTAAATAAATTCCCCTTGCAAATAGAGGATTTCAAAAGTAAAATATTCATATGAAAAAGCTGCCGATAGGGATTCAGACTTTTGATAAAATAATTGAAGGTGACTATATCTACGTTGATAAGACGGAGTATGCCTATAATCTGATAAATGACTATACCTACATTTTTTTATCCCGCCCGAGGCGTTTTGGTAAGTCGCTGTTTCTTGACACATTGAAGGCAATATTTGAGGGGAGAAAAGAGCTTTTTGAGGGGCTATATATCTATGACAAATGGGACTGGAGCAAAAAGCACCCTGTCATCAAAATAAGCTGGGCCGGAAATTTCCAGAGCCTTGAGGGGCTTGAAAGCTCTGCCTATGAAAATTTCAGAAAGAATCAGGTGAGATTAGGCATTGAATGTAAGAATGAAAACGATGCTGCTTCCTGTTTTGCAGAGTTGATAGAGATGTCGTATAAAAAGTACAACGAAAAGGTAGTAATTTTGATAGATGAATACGACAAGCCAATTCTTGATGTTATAGAAAATATTGAGCAGGCAAAGATAAACAGGGAGTTTATAAAGGGGCTG
>NZ_JBSQOT010000019.1:0-38742 GCF_055117995.1 Deferrivibrio sp.
ATTTAATATGTCGTCGATGTTAAATACTTTAAAAAGCTTCTGCTCCTTTTTAGGAAACCTCAAAAGCCTTGAAGGGTTGTCTTCAATAAAACCCCTTTTCACAAGAAAACTGAAAAACGATTTCATACATGCAATTTTTCTCTCAATAGTAGATTTGCTGAGCCCTCTTTCATAAAGACTGTTTACAAATCCCCTAAGACTGTAATAAGAAATATCCTCGATGTTTTCTATATTTTTCAAATAAAGTATTAAATCATTTATATCGTTAAGATAAGATTTCAGGGTGTGCTCACTGTACCGTTTTTCAACCTGCACAAAAACCGTAAACTTGCCTACAGCCTCTTCTATATTCATAAATCAAGAGATTTCACATATTTTAGTAAATTGTCAAGTGCACGCTGACTCATCAATGTTTTTTTCAATTTTTTGTCTCTTATCTTTTTCTCAAGTGGAGAAAGCATACCAAAATGAAAATTGCTTGGGGAAAATTCACCATCTTTTTCAGTACTTACATAGTTTCCAAGAGCTCTCATAGCAGTATCCTCCGGCAAATTAAGCTCTTTTTTACCTTTTAAATTCAGATATAGGTCTATTGCAGCATTAAGTCCGCTTGCAATTGACTCCACATAGCCTTCTACCCCTGAAAGCTGGCCTGCAATATAAAGAAAATCAGATTCCAAATACCTGTAATTATGATTTAATTTGCCGGGGCTTCTTACATATGTATTTCTGTGGATTGAGCCATATCTTAAAAATTCTGCATTTTCAAGACCGGGTATCATTCTGAATACCCTTTTTTGTTCACCTATTTTCATTTTTGTCTGAAATCCCACAATATTGTAAGCTGTACCTTCTTTATTCTCTTTTCTGAGCTGCACAACAGCATAATATTCTTTCCCAGTTTCGGGATGCCGTAAACCAACAGGCCTCATAGGCCCAAAAGTGAGAGTCTTTTCCCCTCTTCTTGCCATCTCTTCAATAGGCATACATCTTTCAAAGACCGCACCTTTTTCAAAATCTTTAAACTCAACCTTTTCTGCATTAATCAATTCATTGTAAAATTTGTAAAATTCATCCTTATCCATTGGACAGTTAAGGTAATCAGCTTCACCTTTATCGTACCTGCTTTTAAAAAAGCACTTTTCGTAATCAATTGTTTCTGCATCCACTATGGGAGAAATTGCATCATAAAAATACAGCTTCGCATCAAAAAGATTTTTCAGTTTCTCAGCCATTTTTGATGATGTCAGCGGACCCGTTGCAATGATTGTAGGGATATCAAAATCAACTTCTGAAATTTCTTCCCTTATGACCATTATATTTGGATTATTCTCGATCATCTCTGTAATCCGGGACGCAAAATTTGTCCTGTCAACTGAAAGAGCACTGCCCGAAGGAACTCTCGTCTTATGCGCAATATCAATAAGTGTGCTGTTGAGAAGCAAAAGTTCTGCCTTAAGAAGTCCGTTGGCTGTATCAAGAGATTCGGATTTTAGTGAGTTTGAACAAACCAGCTCTCCCAGAAGGTCTGTCTCATGTGCCTCGGTATTCTTTACCGGTCTCATTTCATATAAGCTTACTTTAATCCCTTTTGACGCAAGGAAAAGTGCCGCTTCGCTGCCGGCAAGCCCTCCCCCGATAACTATTACATCAGGCTTTTGGAATAATTTCATTGTCTTCTGTTTTTATAGCAGATTTGGTATTTTTACATTCCGGATAATTCTTACAGGCAAAAAACATCCCTCGCCTGCTCTTTTTTAATACCATTTCAGCTCCACACTTTTCACACTTTAATTTTGCAACTTTCAGGATGAGAGCCTTAAGATTTCCTTCCTGATCAACGGTAATATTTGAGGTAAATTTACATTCTGGATAATTGCTGCAGCCTGCAAACATACCATTTCTGCCGGCTTTTACCACAAGCTCTTTGCCACATTCCGGGCATTTGTCATTTAATTTATCATCCTTATTCAAGACAATGAAACTACCATCAGGCTTTCTTACAAAGTTTTTTATGTTTTTGCATTCAGGATATCCTGAGCATGCAAGAATCTCCCCAAATCTGCTCCTTTTAAATACAAGCATATTGCCGCACTTTTCACAAGCAATCCCTGATTCTTCATAAGGCACGGTTTCTATCAGTTCTATCTTTCCATTCTCAAGCCTTTTATAATTTGATGTAAAACTGCACTCAGGATATGTACTGCATGCGACAAAAGGTCCATTTTTGCCGTATTTAATTACAAGTTCATTTCCACATTTGGGGCATTTCATATCCTTTAATGTAAGATTCATTTTAAGGTGCTTTGTTGCTTCACTTAATTCCGGCGCAAATTTATTATAAAATTCTCTTAGCGCATCCTTCCAGTCGAGTTTGCCTTCCTCAATCTCATCAAGCTCCTCTTCCATCCTCGCCGTAAAGTTTACTTCAAATATATCATTAAAGTTGGTTACCAACAGACTGTTTACTATCCTCCCAAGCTCGGTTGGGAATAATTTTTTCTGGTTATTTACTACGTAATCCCTTTCAAGCAAAGTAGATATAATGCTTGCATAAGTACTTGGTCTTCCTATCCCTTTTTGTTCCAGAGTTTTTACAAGCGTCGCTTCAGAATATCTCGGTGGAGGGGTCGTAAAATTTTGTTTGGGCTCATACCTATTTACAGTAAGTTTATCATTTTCACTCAAGTCATAAAATAAATTTTCTTCTTCCTGACCATTTTCTTCAGGAGCCTCTGTATACACTTTGGTAAAACCTGCAAATTTTAAGACCTTGCCTGAAGCTTTGAATTCATAATCTCCAACATTGATAAACACACTTGTGGAATAATATTCGGCATCAGCCATCTGGCTTGCTATAAATCTTTGCCATACAAGATTATATAATTTAAACTGGTCAGGATTCAAAAAATTCTTTAAACTTTCAGGTGTTCTCAAAGGGTCGGTAGGCCTTATTGCCTCGTGGGCATCCTGTATCTTTGTCGCAGAAGCAGAACCTTTTTTCTTGGTATTATCAACAAACTCATCTCCAAAAGCATTTTTAATATAATCTTTAGCCGCTTTTACAGATTCTTCAGATACCCTCGTGGAGTCAGTACGCATATATGTTATAAGGCCAACCGGGCCTTCGTTCGGTAAGTCAACCCCCTCATAAAGTTGCTGGGCTATCATCATTGTTTTCTTTGCTGAAAAGCCAAGTTTCCTGATTGCTTCCTGCTGGAGTCTTGAGGTGATAAATGGCAGAGGTGCAGAAGATTTTACTGTCTTCTTGTCTATTTTAGCGATTTCAGGCTCATTTACTTTTAATTCATCAAGTACCCTGTCGCATTCATTTTTATTTTTTATTTCAAATGTTTTGCCATTTTTCTTCTCAAGTCTTGCTTTGATAATAAAGTCTTCCAGATTAAAATAACCTGTTATTGTCCAGTATTCCTTTGGGACAAACTTTTCAATCTCATCTTCCCTTTCACAAATAAGCCTTAAGGCCACTGACTGTACCCTTCCGGCAGACAAACCGTATTTCAAAGGCTTCCACAATAAAGGACTCACCATATAACCCACAATCCTGTCAAGAATCCTTCTGGATTGTTGTGCATTAACCCGGTTGATATTTATTTCACTCGGGTTTGCTATCCCTTCAGTTACCCCTTTTTTAGTGATTTCATTAAACTGAACTCTGTATATATTCTTTGCTTTTTTCTTTATCTCTTCGCTTATATGCCACGCTATCGCCTCACCTTCACGGTCCGGGTCTGGAGCAAGATAAATATTTTTTGCATTTTCAGCCTCTTTTTTAAGCTGGTCGATAACCTTTTTCTTCCCCTTTATAATTTTATACACAGGGGTAAAGTCATTTTCTATATCGACGCCCAATTCCTTTTCAGGTAAATCCTTTACGTGACCAACACTTGCAAGAACTTTAAAATCCTTGCCAAGGTATTTTTCTATAGTCCTTGCCTTGGCAGGGGACTCAACAATTACCAGATTATTTTTTGACATTGAAAAACCTCAGACTGTTAATTAATAGGATCTTCTTCAGATTTTACATCCTGCTTTAAAAGAGATTTCTTTTCAAGAAGTGTATATAAAATTATCTGTTTTATGTTTTCTGCATCAATTTTCGAGATCTCTGCATCCATTGCCTTTTCAATTACTTCTTCCATAGCAATCAAATCGAGAAACCCTGTAAGCATAAGCTTTTGAAGATAAAGCATGGCATCCTGAGTAAGCTTATTCCTCTCTGAAACACAAAACTGCCTTATAATTGGTACACCTTCATAAGTATCAAAATCAAGCATCGACAAGGTTTGCCTGATCTCATAGTCATCAAAACCGGTACTGTATAAAAAGTCGGCAATGTCCTGCTCATTTACAAAAGTATTAGAATCTATAAAATCCATTATAAGATTCAATGCAACAACCAATTTATCCATTTTCACCCCGCTAAATGTAAGTGAATTAATATATATAATATTTTCCGTCAAGCCCTCTTTTTATAAAACCTTCCATTTCAAGCTCCGTCAGTATAGCCATAATTTCCATAAACTCCATTTTGGCTTTTATTACCAGCTCGTTGGAAGTAGAAGGCTCACGTGCTATAATATCGTATATTGTTTTATTTTTTTCTGTCAGCCCTATAATATTATCTGACTGCTTTTTGTCAATTATTTTTAATTCCTTAAACAGCTGTGGCGTATTCTCTATAATATCAAGATAATTTTCGACCAGATGTGCCCCGCTCTTTAGTAAAAAATTTGTCGCTGTATTGATGGAATCAGGAAATGCAGGCACTGCATAAAGCTCCCTGTTTTGCTCAAGTGCAAGCTTTGCTGTAATAAGAGAGCCGCTCTTTTTGGAAGCCTCTACCACAAGAGTCCCCATACTCAGGCCACTTATTATCCGATTTCTTTTGGGGAAATTATACCGGTTAGGTGGCTCATTAAGCCAATACTCTGATAGTATTACACCATTTTTCAATATCTTTTTCAAATACCGTTTATTGCTGGCAGGATAAACTGTCAAAAGTCCGCACCCAAACACAGCAGTCGTGCTCCCTTTTTCAACTGCCCCTATGTGGGCATGAATATCTATTCCAGCTGCAAAACCGCTTACCACATTTATCCCTGCTTCTGCCAAATCCTTTGCTATCTTATAAGAAAAATTTTTTGCTCTTTCAGTTGATTTTCTTGAACCAACAATAGAAATTTTGGGTTTTGATAATAAGTCAATGTTGCCGTAAGCAAAAAGAAAAATGGGTGGGTCATAAATATTTTTTAATTCTGCCGGATAATCCTTATCTTCTAATGTAAAAACCTTTATTCCGTGCTTGGTGATAAGCTTTAACTCTTCATCTACAAAATCATCTTCCAGGTCTTTTATTTTCACAATTTTTTCAGCAATATCCTCTTTTATGCCAATTTCAACAAGTTCATCTTTTTTAAATTCCCTGTCAAATGTCCCGAAATGCTCAAAAATTGAAAAAACCTGCCTGTCAGATAACCCCTTTATCCTTTTCAACTTAAAATATTTTTTTATAAGCTCAAAGTTTATATCACACCCCGGCAGTCAAAATTTTAAGCCATAAATAAACTGCTTCGTAAAGAGGCTCTACGGTCACGCAAAAATTTTTATTGTGTATGGAAACTATCTCTTGAGAACGCCTTATACCAAATTTGATAAACAAAGCTGGAGCAAATTCATTGTAAAAACAAAAATCTTCGCCCCCCATGGATAAGTGTTGCGACGGATAAAAAGTAAACCTGTCATTCGATAAAATATTTTTAATCTTGCATGACAGGTTCTTATCGTTTGTTACTGGTTTTGTACCGTCATCAATATCAATTCGGCTCTTAGTCCCAAAAAATACGTCAACCGAATCAAGAAGTTTTTTCAGTTTACTTTCAATAATATGGTTTACTTCTTCATCAAAAAACCTGAAAGTACCTTTTATTTTGACAAATTCAGGTATTATATTGCATGCGCTCCCCCCGCTGATAGCACCAAATGTAATAACAGCATTTTTTAACGGGTCAACCATTCTTGAGACAATACTTTGAGCACCTGTAATAAAATTTGAAGCCGCTGCTATCGTGTCAACCCCCAGATGAGGATAAGCCGCATGGGTACTTTTACCGGTTATTTCAATGTCAAAATGCCTTGCACCAGCCATAACTGAAACAGGCTCAACATAAATTTCCCCAATATACAGCTCAGGGTCAACATGCAAACCATAAATTTCAGCCACATCATCCATGCAACCGTTTTCAATCATAAACCTTGCGCCGCTTACAACCTCCTCAGCAGGTTGAAAAATAAATCTCAGATTAGTCCCAATACTGATATTCTCTTTTTTTATTATCTTTATTGTCTCAAGAAGCGCAGCTGTATGAAAATGGTGACCACAAAGATGCCTGTAAACAGATTTTTCATCGTTAAAAGGCAAAGCATCAATATCTGCCCTGATGGCAATGGTTTTGTCCTTCCCAGAATCTATTGTCCCAAAACATCCGGTCTTTAAATTCGTAAATTCAAAAACCCCTGCAGAAGTTAACTCAGAAACTATATACTCAGTCGTCTTGAATTCTTTAAACGAAGGCTCTGCCAGCTCTTCAAGGACCTTCAGGGTATTTGCTATTTGTTTTGAATGTTTTCTGACTATCTCGTACAAATTCATTATACATTTATAATGTCAAAGTTATTTCCGGTAAGTGAAACACCACCGTTTTCAGTAACAACAAATGTATTTTCTATCCCCACCATACCAAAACCTTCTATCCCCTTTTTAGGCTCAATTGCCATTACAACATTTTTTTCCAAAGGCTCCTTAAAACCTTTCGCAATAACTGGATATTCATCTATAACAAGCCCTATCCCGTGCCCCAAAAATTTTACTTTGTTAGGGCCAAAACCCATAAAATTTATGTCAAATTCTTCATCTACCTTATTCATCACTTTCAAATAGATCTCTTCAGGGATATTGCCAGGCCTCAGCATTTCAGCCACCATATTTTGTATCTCCACACATCTTTTATGGTAATCGTATGCTTGCTGAGGAATTTTTCCATATGCATAAATAGATGTTTTGTCGGTATGGTAGCCTTCATAGTTGCAGCCGGTATCAACAAGGACAACAGAATTTTTCTTAAGTTTTTTTTGAAAACTGCCAAATAGCGGAACAGCAGGACTAAGCCCTCTTATCCCTGCAGGGCCATCAAATGAATTATAGTAGTTGCCACTTTCATCAAAACATATATTACCAAGATAAAGCTCTGCATTAAACGAACCCATCCTCGTAATCCCAAAACTGCCCAACTCAATAGCAGACTGCAAAAGTTTTGCTCCAAACAAAGCCTCTGAAATATCTTCAACAAGAATTTTAGGCGCTACTTCATCCATAAATTTTCTATGAATTTCGCCTGCTTTTTTCATAAGTTCAAGTTCAAAATCGGTTTTTACCGCTCTGCTTTTTGCAACTGCCATATCAAGAGATTTGAATTTTTTGGCATTAAAATATTTATTAAATCGTTCAAGATGTGCCACAGGCACCACCTCTTTTTCAATATGCACCGTTTGAAACTCATACCCTATATCTTCAGCAATATCCCTGAAACTGTTTATTTTGACAATTTTTTCAAATCTTGACTCTTCCAAAGCTCGTTCATAACTTTTTCTTACATACAACACAGGCTCATTGTCTCTTGGAATATAAAAGACACCATTTTGCATTGTCCCGGTAAAATAGTACATATTCAATTTGCCAAATATAAAGCAAGCTTCCCAGTCGGGGTCAATTTCCGAAAGATTCTTTTTAAACCTGTTTAATCTTAAATCTAATTCGCCTTTTGAAACAATCATTACATTAACTCCTCAACTTTGATATTTTTTGTCTTTATGAAATTTTTAAGTTTGCCAAGAGCACGTTTTTCAATCTGTCTCACCCTCTCTCTTGTAATCCCCAAATCATCGCCTATTGCTTCCAGTGTCTCCTGCTCATCACTATTTAGTCCGTAGCGCCTTGCAATAATCTCCCTCTCTGTTTCAGTAAGAAACTCCATCCATTTCATAATAAGCGCCTTAAGGCTCTTTGATTCAACAATCTTATAAGGGTCGAGGTTAGTGTTCTCATCAGGAATTATTTCATGAAGTGTGGCATTATCCCCTTCGCCAATCCCCTTATCAAGAGAAGTATCCTGCTGCAGTGCATCAAAGACCTTTTTTAATGTAGAAAGAGTCATTTTGCAGGCAGTTGAAAGTTCAAGCATAGTAGGTTCGCGCCCTTTTTTCTGCTGAAACTCCGCCTGTACTCTCAATACTCTATTTATGTTTTCTGTCATATGAACAGGTATCCTCACTGTCCTGCACTGATTGGTAATTGCCCTTTCAATCGCCTGTCTTATCCACCAGGTAGCATAAGTACTGAACTTAAAGCCTTTCTTGTAATCAAACTTTTCGACTGCTTTTAAAAGCCCTATATTCCCTTCATTGACAATATCTTCAAGCGCAAGCCCTTTGCCCAGATATTTTTTGGCTATAGATATGACCAGTCTCAGATTGGCCTTAACCATTTTTTCTTTTGCTTGAAGATTCCCTTTCTGTATCTCTTTTGAAAGAGCAATTTCTTCTTCTTTGGTTAAAAGCGGGATACTTGCTATCTCATTGAGATATATTTTGAATACTTCGAGGTCTTTACTTTCTATTTCTTGCAAAGATTCACTGTCACAATTATCAAGCTCATCTGAGTCAACTTCAGAAATTTCAGGAATTAAGTCGTCTTTAAATTCCTCATTCATGCTTTCCCCCGGACAATTAGAGCAAAAAAATCATCAAAAGGCAACAGGAAATTATAAAGTTTACAATTTATTTAATAAAATTCGCTTGCTATGAAACAAAATCAACAAATTTGCACTGCCTATTGGTACACTTCAGCTTTATCTCTCCATTTTCTTTAATACCCACCACTATTTCGTTATTCAGTGGCAGCACAACTTTTCCCCCTTCTTTGAGTTGGCTTACAAGTGCTTCAGGTATCTCGGTATGCCCTGCCGTAATAATGATTTTATCAAATGGCGCATTCTCCTCCCAGCCAACTTTGCCATTATCAATCTTAAACCTTATGTTGCCAAAGTGAAGGCTTCTTAATATGGAAGATGCCCTCTGATAAAGCTGAGGTATCCTCTCTACTGTATAAACCATCTTGCAAAGCCTTGACAAAATTGCTGCCTGAAAACCAGAACCTGTCCCTATTTCGAGGACTTCATCTTCTGGACGTAATTCAAGCAAATAAGTCATATATGCCACTGTGGAAGGTTTTGAAATAGTCTGTCCAAATCCTATCGGAAGTGCATTGTCCTGATAGGCAAGGGCGAAAAGGGCCTCATCCAAAAATTTATGTCTTGGAACTTTTACAAAAGCTTCTATTATTGACTCATCTTGAAAGCAGCTTTCTGCCACAATCTCTTTTAAAAACTTTTCAGGCACCTTCGAATAAATCATAACGTAATCTGTGTCCCTATTCCGGTATCGGTAAATATTTCAAGAAGTACCGAATGTTTTACTCTTCCATCAATTATATGCACTTTATTTACCCCACTTTCAAGGGCATTAAGTGCACAATCCACCTTAGGAATCATCCCCCCCTGAATAACACCGGTCTTTTTAAGCTCATCAATTGTGTTTTTATTCAAAGTTGACAATAAATTTTTATCCCGGTCAAGAATCCCCCTCACATCGGTAAGCAAAATCAATTTTTCCGCTTTAAGGGCAGATGCCACAGAACCTGCCACAAGATCTGCATTTATATTATACAGCTCAAAATCATTTCCTATACCTACAGGTGCAATTATTGGAATAAATTCATTTTTCACTGCATCTATAACTTTGGTGTTTACACTTTCAACTTCACCAACGTGACCAAGGTCAATAATTTCAGGTGTCTTTACAAACTCATTCTCTTCGTTGACAAAGAGTTTTTTAGCCTTTATAAGCTCACCGTCCTTACCTGACAAACCAATTGCCTTGCCGCCATTTTTATTTATAAGATTAACAATATCTTTATTTACCTTACCTGCCAGGACCATCTCAACAATATTCATTGTCTCTTTATCCGTTACACGCATACCTGACACAAATGTACTTTGAATATTGAGTTTTTTCAGCATTTCTCCAATCTGAGGGCCGCCACCGTGAACAATTACAGGCACAATACCTATATATTTTAACAAAACAATATCCCTGGCAAAGCTGTTTTTCAGCTCTTCGTCCACCATGGCGTGACCACCATACTTTATCACTACTGTTTTGCCATAAAATTTTTTGATATAAGGCAAAGATTCCACAAGGACTGAAGCCTTTTCAATAAGCTTTTCCATAATATCCTCTTTTTGAAAAAATTTTGTTATTTTTCCTGTATTTAGTTTTTTTTGGACAAAACTGCAATACAATTATTGCGATTGTTGTTGATTTGGACCATTTGATGTTGTAAAAGATTTATATGAGAGAAGATATAAAAAAAATAATCGAATCTTTGAACATAAAATTTGCCGAAAATTTTGATGAAGGGCACCTAATTACCTGCTCCAACTATTTTTACGACAACAAAGGCTACCACCTTATCGAATTTAATGGAAATAAAATTATTCTTCTTAAAGGAATTTATAAAGATTTTGTCAGAGTCTTAAAAGGGGAAAAGTTTTTAAAAGAAAGTCATTTAAGCAAAATTTCCGAAATGCTGTCTGATATAGAAAAAAATATAAACCAACCATTTACCTGTAAAATTGTTAATGAGACATGGGAAATTGTCGATTTGAATCTTGTTTCAGATATTGGGGAAAAAGACCCAAAAGCAGCACTGAAAATAAACAGACCTTTGTCCCAGGTTGAATACAGCCTTTTCAGACAGGATATAGCAGATTATAAAAATTTGTATTTTTGTTCACTTTTTAAAGAAGTTTTCCCTCACACACTTTCCCCTTTAGCCTCATCAATCCTGACAAATATCCCTGAAGTGATGTCAGTAATCTTTGCCCATGCAAACTTTAAGGTTTACTCCCCCTCTTTAAAGCTACTATGGGGAAAGGTATATGGTAGCATGAGTACATATCTTATGGCATTTGAATCAATGAACACAAATGATACCTTTTTAAAATTAAACTATGCCCAATTCAGATATATAAAAGAAAAAAATAAAAAATTGAAAATCCCTAAAATATCTTCTTTAGAGCTTACAACAAATGAGATAAATGGATTCATTGAAGAAATAGGGCAGAAAACAGAAAACATTGACGAGAAATATATATTTGAACAGGAATTTTTAGAGCTTTTATCCCTTGGGTTTATGTCAGCCCAGATGATCTTTTTGATGTTTTCAGAGCTTTTTTCCAAAATATATGATATTACAGGAAATATTGAAAACACATTAAGGCTAATTTATAAGACAAGAAAGCAAAGCCCGTTTTTTAGCGATAAAACCTTTGAAATACCCTTATCGTTTGATTTATGTCCAAACTTTATTACACTTTCACCCACATCAATAAAGTCCCCCATGCAATTATCCGATGCAGTTAAAATTTATTCGGGGCTAAAGTTTTTCAAGAAAAGCAAGCTTGAATCCTTGATAAAAAACATTCACCAAATTCTTCTGCTTAGAGATAATCTGTCCAACACCCTTATAGCACTACTTAAAAAAATACATATAGTCTTTGAAAAACTCGCTGACAACCTGCTAAGGGATTCAAAAATAAAATTTAAGGACAATATTTACTTCCTCGAATACAACGACATTAAAGGGCTTGTCTCTGATTCATATTACGGCAATACGCAATTTACATATTTTTTTAAAAAATGGCAGAATGAAAGATTTAAGATGCAGATAATCCCCTACGAAATTTTTGAAAAAGATATACAGGAGACAGAAAATATTGCAAAAAATATCATTTCAAAGCTTTTATCACAAAATGAATACGACATATTGAGTTTTTTCCACAAGGAAGATTTAAAGGCTGACTTTGAAGAGGTTTCAATTTACAATGATTTAAGTATTTTAAATTCAATGAAACCAATAATCTCCGACAACATTTCACTTTTATCATATGCAATAGAGTTTGCCACAATAAACGAAATCCCTGTCTATTCCGGACTGAGGTTTCCTGAAATTATTTTGAGTGATAAAACATTTATCCTGACAAAAAATAAATTAAAACTGCTTTAACGGAGTATATTTAAATGTCAAATGAAAACTTTGACCGGGTTTCCGACTGCCTTCACTCTCAGGAAGTTCTTAACGTATTGAATGAAAAAAATTTTGCTATAAAAGATAAAATCAAAGGAATGATTGCCGGTAATATTATAGGCGATATGCTGGGACTCCCCCTTGAGAGGAAAAAAGGGAACATTAGCCCGTATCCACCATTAAATCTCAAAGGGGATTATATTTCAAAAATTGGTGAAATATGGAGTGACGATACATCAATGTTGATAGCACTTGCCACATCACTTTTTGAAACAGGCGGTAATGTCAACCCTGAAAATGAAAGAAAGCATTATTTGAAATGGTTTTTAAACGGCTACTACACGCTGGCAGGCAAGTCTTTTGGATATGGAGAGACAACAAAACAGGCACTGCTTACTGGAATTGCAGGAAACAACCGAAACACAAACGGAAACGGTGCGCTGATGCGCTCTTGCATTCTAACGGCTTATTATCTTGACAAAACGGACAGGGCGCTTGAAGAAGCAAGCGCTGCATCCTGTGCAGTTACACATGGACACCCTGTAAGTATATTCACAAATATAATATATAACTACATTCTCAAACAGCTTATTTACGGCATAAGCCTCGAGGATTCCATGAAAATGGCACAGCAAAAGTATTCTGGCGTGATTAATGATATAAATGAAATATTTGAAAAGCCGGTTTTCTACACTACTACCGCTTATTGTGTAACTACTCTCCAAACAGCTATTTTTGTCAATCTTGAATCAACAAATTTTTATGAGGCAGTTGTCAAATCGGCTAATCTTGGCGGCGACGCAGATACTGTTGCCGCTGTGACCGGAGCAATTGCAGGTGCAACATATGGTTTTACAGAAATATATGAACCTTACAGAAAAGCGGCACTCAAAGTAATATCTAAATTTCAGGCGCTGAAAATATTCTTTCAGGAGGATTTGAATGATTAATTATGTTCTTGATACCAATGTCCTGCTTTACGACCCCAATGCAATATACGGATTTAATGGCGATATCGTAAACATACCTATCATGGTAATTGAAGAGATTGACATGTTTAAAAAAAATATGGATCAGACTGGATACAACGCAAGGTATATCGGCAGATTCCTTGATGAACTGAGAAAAAACGGGCAGTTAAATAAAGGGGTCAAAATTGAAAACGGCACCACTGTAAGGGTAAATGTCTGCAATGATCATATCCAGACAAAAATATCATCCGACCTTATAAAAGATAAAGCTGACAATCTTATCCTCTCTGTAGCAAAATGGCTGCAGGAAAATGAAGATAAAGATGTAGTCTTCGTTACAAAGGATGCAAACCTGAGAATCAAATCTGATGTACTTGGAATCAAATCTATAGACTATGAAAAAGACAAGGTTGAAACAGATAAATTTTTCGAAGGCACCCGTGTAATAACACCTAAGGATGAAATTATTGATAAGTTATACAAGGGAGAAACTGTAAAACTTGACGGTGAATTTATGCCAAATGAATATATGAGACTTGAATCAGAGGCAAATTCCAAAAAAAGCGTACTGGTCAGATATGACAAAGTAACTGACAGTATTGTTAAAATAAAAGAATTTAAAGATGGGCTGTGGGGGGTAATTGCCAGAAATTCTGAGCAGCGATTTTTTTATGACGCCCTTACAAATGATTCTATAAAACTTGTGTGTGTAGCAGGGATTGCCGGCACAGGTAAAACACTCCTTGCCATAGCTGCTGGTTTGGCAGAGGTTATAGATGAGAAAAAATATAGAAAACTTTTGGTATCAAGACCAATATTCCCTATGGGAAAAGATCTCGGCTTTTTGCCGGGGGAATTAAAAGACAAGCTTGCCCCTTGGATGCAACCTGTTTTCGACAATCTGAACTTTATTCTTGAAAACAGCAATGCAGACTCTACCTATAAGGAGCTTTTTGAGCAAAATCTTGTAGAAATAGAAGCCCTTACTTACATAAGGGGCAGAAGCATACCGAATCAGTACTTTATCGTGGATGAAGCCCAAAATCTCACTCCTCATGAAATCAAGACAATACTTACAAGGGCAGGAGAAGGTACAAAGATCGTTCTCACAGGCGATCCAAATCAGATTGACAACCCTTATATTGACTACTATACAAATGGCCTAACGTATGTTATGGATAGGTTCAGGGACGATGAGATAGCTGCGACTGTCTCACTTCTTAAAGGGGAGAGGTCGCTTCTTGCTACAAAAGCTGCCCAGAAACTTTAATAAAATTTTAGGAAAAACATATGGAAAAGTTTATAACTGACATTTTTGAAGAGATTCAGGAAACACAAAATAAGTTCTTTGCGGAAAGTGTGCCGGTACTGTCGGCCATAGCGGCGGAAATTGCAAAGACATTCATAAGAGGCGGAAAATTATTTATATTCGGAAATGGCGGCTCTGCAAGCGATGCTCAGCACATAGCAGCAGAATTTGTAAACAGATTTAAAATGGAAAGACCTCCGCTTCCTGCAATTGCACTTACCACAGACACATCTATCATTACATCCATAGGTAACGACTATTCGTTTGAAGATATTTTCCTGAAGCAGGTACAGGCCCTTGTCAATGAAAGCGATATAGCCCTTGGCATTTCTACCAGTGGCAACTCTGAAAATGTCTTGCGGGCATTAAAATATCTTGCAAAAAACAATATAAAAACTATAGGTTTTACCGGCAAGGATGGTGGAAAGATGAACGGACTTTGCGATATCATTTTCAATGTAGATTCAAACACAACTGCCAGAGTACAGGAAATACACATTCAGGCAGCCCATATCATTTGTGAACTTGTAGATGAAATAATGTTTGGAAGGTTTTCATCAGTTTTGTCAGGACAATAAATTATGTTATCAGCAAGAGACAGAATAAAACAACCTGAAGAGTTAAAGGAAATTTTAAACTCCATTAAAAAATCAGTGGTGTTTACCAACGGTTGCTTTGATATTCTCCATATAGGTCACTTAAGATACCTTGAGGAGGCAAAAAAACTCGGTGATATCCTGGTGGTCGGAGTAAATAGCGACTCGTCCGTAAAACGTCTTAAAGGGGACAAACGGCCAATCAACAGGCTATCTGAAAGGATGGAAATGCTTGCAGGACTCAAACCTGTGGATTATGTTACGTATTTCGATGAAGATACCCCTTACAATCTGATTAAATTTCTTGCTCCCGACATCCTGGTTAAAGGTGGTGACTGGAAAGCAAATGAAATTGTAGGCTCGGATATTGTTCTTGAAAAGGGGGGGAAGGTTTTATCTTTGAATTTTGAAGATAATTTTGCAACCACCAATACCATAGAGGAAATAATTAAAAGATACTGTAAATGAACATAATTTCCAATCTCTGGGGAGCATCCCTCGCCTATTTTCTAAGAGATAAGGTTGAAAGCGATAAAAATATATTTTTGGTCACAAAAGACCGTCAGCAGTATGAAAAAATCCTCACGGACTTAACTTTTTTTCTTGGAGAAGAAAAATTGCTGACATTCCCGGAATATACAATCGAACCTTTTGAAATGGTCAGAGTCCTTCCGGAGATTGTAAGTGAAAGAGGCAAAACACTTTATGAAATATCCAGTAAGACCGGCAAGATAATACTGTCAACTTTCTATAGTATTGTTAAGCTATTACCCCCAAAAAAAAGTTTTTTTGATTCTATTCTGGAATTTAGATTAGGCGATGAGCTAACAAGGGAGGAAATCGCTTATTACCTTGATGTTTTGGGTTATGTAAATGTCGAAGTAGTTACCAACAAAGGTGAATTTACTTTCAGAGGGGATGTTTTTGATATATTCCCCATAAATTTCACGGAACCGGTAAGAATAGAATTTTTTGACAATGAAATAGAGCATATTTATACTTACGATATTGAAACTTTTAAGCGACTAAATACCATTAACTGCCTTATGCTGCTGCCTTCAGCTGACCTTATTTGTGAACTGGACGAAATAGTTAATAAGATTCAGTATTTAACACTAAAAGAAAAATTTAGGACATTCGGGAAATTTGGCGGATATTTCTGGTATGCTACCCATATTTATGAAAAGATGGATTCAGTATTTGAATATTCCATGTCAGATAATTTATTGTTTTTCGCTTTTGCCGACATAGAAAATTATATAGATAGGTTTTATGATAACCTCATCGAAAAGCTTCATAATTTAGATGAAAAACTACTTAACAATTTTATTTCAAAGAGGGATATCCAGAAAATAGCAAGTCAAAACTTACAGATTCTTGTTGATTACAGTGACAAACCTTCAACAGTTGAGCGCTTTAAAAATACCTCCCTCAAACTTGGATACGAAAAAAACAATATCTATCAGTCTGCAGAAGATTTTATTAATTTTGTAAAAAAATACAAGGATTATAAAATCATAATCGCCATTGAAAATAAAAAGTTTGAAGAGATTCTCCTGAAATTTTTTGCTGACCACCACATTTTTCCTGTTTTGATTGAGTCTTTTGATAAAATTGAAAAACCCGGATGCTACTACGTAAAAAAAAGGTTTTCAGGTGGATTTATCGATGATGAAAATAAAATTTTCGTGGCCTGTGATTTTGAAATATTTGGTTTTTCCAAAAAAAGAAAAAAACAACAGAATAAAAAAGATGCTTTTAAAACAAACATAACCGATTTGCAGCCAGGTGATTTTGTTGTTCATATCGACTATGGAATAGGATTATACAAAGGGCTTGTACATAAAAATATAGGTGGTGTAGAAGGGGATTTTCTTGAACTTGAATATAGCGATTCAGAAATACTTTACGTCCCTATTGACAGTATCTCCCAAATACAAAAATATTTTGCTTCAACCGGTATTGCACCAAAACTGAACAGTCTTAAAAGTGCCAAATGGGCAAATCTCAAACAACAAGCAAGAAAAAGCGCAAGAAAAATTGCAATGGATCTTTTAAAACTATATGCAGAAAGAAAAGCAACCAAGGGGATAGTATATAAAGACGAAGACAATACATACTTAAATATTCTTGAAAATACTTTTGAATACGAGGAAACTGAAGACCAGCTCAGCGCCATATATGACGTATATTCCGACATGCAGTCTGAAAAGCCTATGGACAGGCTTATTTGCGGTGACGTTGGATTCGGGAAAACTGAAGTCGCTGTAAGAGCAGCTTGCAAAGCCGCTTCCAGCGGAAAGCAGGTCGCTTTAATATGCCCTACTACAATTCTTGCAAAGCAACACTTCGACACATTTACCTCCCGAATGAAAAACTTGCCCTTCAAGATAGATTATATCTCCAGATTCAGAACCTCAAAGGAGATAAAGGAAATTTTAGAAAACCTTTCTGAAGGGAAAATCGATATAATAATTGGAACGCACAGACTGCTTTCAAAAGATGTGATATTCAAAAACCTTGGATTGTTAATTATTGACGAAGAGCAGAGATTTGGAGTGTCCCACAAAGAAAAAATTACAAATATGAAGTCCAACATAGATGTTTTGGCAATGAGCGCAACACCAATACCCAGGACTTTGCAGATGTCTTTATCCGGCATAAGAGACATAAGTGTCATAGAAACACCCCCTGTAGACAGGCTGCCAGTAATAACAAAACTTGTAAAATCTGACGAAGAAATAAGGCAAGCAATAGAATATGAACTGAAAAGAGGCGGACAAGTTTTTTTCCTTGAAAACAATGTAACAAAGATAAACGAAACGGCCATGTGGCTGAAGAATCTTGTCCCTTTTGCAAAAATTGATATTGCTCATGGACAAATGAGCTCAAATATTGTGGAAAAATCACTGGAAAGATTTTATGAGGGATCAACAGATGTGCTTGTTTGTTCTACTATTATTGAAAATGGTATCGATGTGCCCAATGCAAACACAATTATAATTAAAAATGCTGAAAATTTTGGCCTTGCACAGCTTTATCAGCTAAAAGGGAGGGTAGGCAGGTCTGCAAAAAGGGGCTATTGCTACCTTTATATCAAAAACTTTAACAGTCTTTCCCAGATAGCCAAAAAAAGAATACAAATAATAGAGCAATTAAACGATCTTGGCAGCGGATTTAAAATATCTTCTTACGATTTGCAACTAAGGGGTGCAGGGGACCTATTTGGAGCCGAACAATCCGGATTTGTTGTAAATATTGGGTATGAATTATATTTGCAGCTTATTGAGGAGGCTGTCAATGAACTGAAAGGGATTAAGACAAATACTCAAAAGACCGAAATCCAATCGTCATATACTTACTTTATACCTGCTGAATACATAAGAGACCCAAAAGTAAGGATAAATTATTACAACCAAATTTCTGAAATTGACACATTTGAGAAATTAGCTTCAATCAGTGATGAGATATATGCAATTTACGGTAAAATACCTGAAACAGTTGAAAATCTTCTATATATCATGCTCCTTCGAAATATTGCCTCATATCTTAACATTGTAAAGGCTGTTATTCTACCTCGTAAAATTAAGCTTATCTTCAATGAAAATTCATCATTTATTGAACCAGCAATGTTTTTAAATGCAATAAATAGGTATGATATTAAAGGTCTATTCTCAGGAAACTTTGAATTTACAGTCAGAGCTGAGGAAAAAATAAAATTGTTTAATGATACCATTAAAGTGCTTGATTATTTGAAAGAAATGCTGAAAAATAACGAATTGTTGGCAAAATAAATAATCCAATATGTATTGTATTGGTGGCGGTAAAATTTTGATGAAAAGATTTTTTATATTTTTAGCGGCTGCTTTATTGTTTGGTTGCAACGGGCCGGATAAGGTAGATGATAGCGAAAAAAGTGGGCAGATATCTGAAAAAAATATTGTTTTAACAATAAATAATCAGTCATTTTTCAATGAAGATATAATTAACTATGCTTACTATATAATACAGGAAATGGATGATAACGAAACTGAAAACAAGGCAATAAAAGATAAGATTTTAAATGATTTTATCAATCATGTCCTTCTGTTAAAGGAAGCAGAAAAAGCCGGAGTAAAAGTTGACCGAAAAAAGGTCAAAAATGTACTGGAAAAATTTAACAAAGGTTTTCAAAATGAAAATATCAACATATTTAGCGGCAGAGTACAGCCCAATTTATCTCAAGTTGAAAAAGTCATTTATGAGAATATGGTAGTTCAAAAATATTTGAATAAAGTTATTGAAGAAAATTTAAAAATAAGTGAAGATGACCTGAAAAATTATTATGATAACTTATCTATTAATGAAGAACAAAAGACCCTTTACCTTGTATGGCATATTTTCACTACCGACAAACAAAAGGCAGATAAGGCCAGGGAGCTTTTAAGACAGCGAAATTCCTTTAAAAAAGTTGCTGAAGACTATTCCGAGGATTCTTATGCAGAAAAAGGTGGAGATATGGGTTATGTTGATATAGACGTTTTGCCTCAAGTATTTCAATATGTAAAAAAAATGCGTATAAGGCAGGTTAGCCCTGTAATAAAATCAGATTACGGCTACCACATATTCTCTCTAAGAGACATATCAAAGACAAGCTCCAGAGTTAACTTTGAGGAAGCTACTGGCGAAATTTATCCAAAGGTATACGAAATAAAACAAAAAGAATTAATAGAAACATTAATAAAGGAGCTAAGAGCAAATGCAGAAATTAAAATTATCAATTATCCTGACTTTACTTTTAAGTTTGACAATTCAAGCAAAGACAATTGACAAGATTCTTGTTATAGTCGGGGACAAAATAATCACTCAGTATGAAGTTGAGTCTTTTAATCCCAAAAAAGTAAAGGAGATATACTCTGTTAATGACGAAAAAAAACGAAGCGAACTTTTAAAAAAATATTATCAAAGCGTGCTTGATTTCCTTGTAAATCAATACACAATTGAGATTGCTGCCGAGAGGGAAGGGATAAAGGTAAGCGAAAATGAAGTTGATACGGCAATAAATCAAATACTTGAGAAAAACAATATTACTAAGGAGCAGTTAACTGAGCTCCTTGAAAAGGAAGACCTAACTTTTCAAAAATACAAATGGCAAATTAAAATGGACATTATTAATGCAAGGCTCAATTCAAGGGTAATTTTGCCCAAAATTGTAGTCTCAGAAGAGGATATAAGAAATTATATTGACAAAAACAAGGAAAGTCTTGAGCTTGATGATACCGTTGAGCTAAGAATGATTGTTACTGATAAAAAAAATAAGGAAAATATAGAAAAAGAAATAGAAAAACTTTCATTTCCTGATCTTGCAATCAAATACTCCAGCGATAAATCAGCCAAGTCAGGTGGATATATCGGCTCATTAAAGCTTGGGTTTCTACCTGATAACCTTAGAGAAAAACTAAAAGACAAAAAGAAGGGGGAAATTGTTGTTGTAGAAGAAGGGGACGTAATCAAATACTTTTATATTGAAAATTATAAAACAAAGTATGACATAGATGAAAAAATTAGGAGCGAAATAATTGATACCCTTAAAAAGGAACAGTACCAAAAAGTATATGAAAACTGGTTAGCCGAACATAAAAAAACAATCTTTGTAAAATATATGAACTAAGATGAGGCTGGACAAGTTTTTGAAAATCTCCTTCCTGCTAAAGAGAAGGACAGTTGCCAATGAGGCTGCTGAAGAAGGATTTATTTTTGTAAATGGCAAAAAAGCCAAACCGTCATACAACGTAAAGATTGGCGATATTATAGAGCTAAATATGTGGAATTTTTATAAAAAAGTAAAAGTACTCGAAGTACCTGAAAAAGGGAATATTCCCAAAAAGGAGCTCAAAAATTACATTGAAATTCTTGAGTACAAACCAAAAGATGTAAGTGATATCTTGTAAGCCATCATAACGGCTTTTTTATGGGCATCAAGGTAATTTATTCTTGATTTTTTGCACATTTTAAACATATTATTCGCTGAAAAATATTAGTAAGGAGGAGATAAAATGCCACTTTATGAGTACAGATGTACAAAGTGTGATAACCTCTTTCAACTTATGGAAAAGCTATCTGATTCAAGTGAAATCAGAAAATGTCCCAAGTGCGGGCAAGATGCAAAAAAGATAATCTCCCTGTCAAGTTTTCACCTAAAAGGGGGAGGCTGGTATGTAACCGACTACAAGGGGAAATCAAACGGTAACAGTGCAAACAAAGAAACTTCCTGCTCATCAGCATCACCTGATTCCCCTAAATGCAATAGCTGTCCTGCAAGCGAAAATAAATAAAGGGGGAAGGCCCCCTTTTCTCATCTTCTTTTCAAAAACTCCAGTAATTCAAAAAGTGAAAAACATTGGGTTCTAAAAAGTTTTTTTACCGCAAATCTAAAGAAGAGCGCCGTGATCTCTGCATCATAAAGCGCTCTGTGTCTTTTAAACCCTGTCACTGATTTAAACCTGTACCTTTCTGTTATTGCATCAAGACTATGTCCTGAAGCAAGCGGAAACAATTTTCTTGACAGGCTCAATGTATCCACAAAAATCTCAAACGGATTATCTACCAGATAGTCTTTCAGTGAATGCCTCAAAAAAGCGATATCTTTTGATGCGTTATGTGCCACAAGGACACAACCTCTTGCAAAATCTATAAAATCATATATTGCAACGCATTCATCACAACCTTTTAACAGCTCGTCTTCACTTATTCCATGTACATCAAATGAACTCTTGCTTGCAATTGCATTGGTTTTTATAAGTCTATGAAATTTACTTTTAGATATTCTGAAATTAGCCTTTATTTTTACCGCACCAATTTCAATAATTCTATCCCCAAGCTCTGGATTTATCCCCGTGGTTTCAAAGTCAAATACCACATAATCTATCGCATTAAGAGGCTTATCAAGAAGAGTAATGGACTCTTCAGACAAATTTCTAATCATACTTGCTCTTTAGTATTCTAAAGGCTGCCATTGCAGCGCCAAATCCATTGTCAATATTTGTCACAACAATACCGGATGCACAACTTGTAAGCATTGCAAAAAGAGGGGTAAATCCGTTTAGTGCCGTACCATAACCTACAGATGTAGGCACCGCAATAATAGGCAAAGAAACCATCCCCCCGATAACGGAAGGGAGTGCTCCTTCCATCCCTGCAATAGCAATTATAACATCTGACTCTTCAAGCTTTTCTTTGTGACTAAAAAGTCTATGCAACCCCGCAACACCGATATCCGGGTATATTTTGTTTTCAACGCCCAGTGTATTTAAAGTTTCGCTTGACTCGTAAGCAACTTTTAAATCAGAAGTCCCTGCTGTAACAATACTTACAAGTCCTTTTACTTTCTTTGGTGTATATACTTTTCTCATCATTGAAGCATGTTCCAGAAATTCGCAATCAGAGAATTTGGACTTCAGATAATCTATCTTTTCAACATCAAGGCCCGTGCATAAAAAATTTATCCCTTTTTCAATATACCTTTTTGCAATCTCCTCAATTTGGTATTTAGTTTTATGTCTGCCGTAAATTACCTCTTCAAAACCCTGTCTTAAATTTCTGAGCGTATCAAGAAAATACTCTTCACCTTTTACTTCATGTGCTTTAAGGACATCCAACGCCTGTTCGGCGCTAAGCGTCCCGGATTCAACTTTCTTTAAAATTTCTATAATTTCCTTATTGCTTACCATTTTTAAGTCCTTGACAGATAACATATATTTCAAATGAATTTTTTCGTGTAGCATCAGGGCGAAGTATTTTTACACTGGAAAAAACCTCTTTTAATTCTTTAACAAATTCGTCTCTATCTTCTCCATCAAAAAGTTTAAATAAAAAGTTTCCATTTAATTTCAATACCCTTTTCGCAAAATTGCAAATTATTCTAACAAGCTCAAGACTGTTTGAATGGTCAACAATTCTCTGCCCCGTAGTATTGGGAGCTGCGTCAGATACAACCGTGTCAAATTTATCAGCAATACCCAATACTCCATCAAGTGTTTCAGGTTTTGTCAAATCACCTTTTATAAAGGTTACATTTTTTCCTCTCACATTTTTTATATCAAGAATATCAACTCCAATAACTTTACCATTTTCACTAACTATTTCTGAAAGCACCTGAAGCCACCCACCCGGAGCGCATCCGGCATCAAGAACAACATCCCCTTTTTTTATAAGCCTGTACTTGTCATTAATCTCTTTAAGTTTATAGGCAGCCCTCGAACTGTAGCCTTCCTGTTTGGCCTTCTTGTAATAACCGTCCTTTCTCTTATACATAATTTCCCTTTGCTTTTAATAAGGAACAACCTCGTAGTGTTCCAGATGATAAGTTTCGTTTGATTTTATCTCAATAGAAATATTGTATATAAGCTCTATATCATCAATACTCTCTTTTTCATAACTTAAAATCATATCTACGATATCAGGATGCGCTTCAACCAGAATACTCTTTTTTATAAAAAATGGCGCAATCCTTCTAAGTTCCCTCATAATATCATAGCATATTGTTATTTTTGATTTTACCACCCCTCGCCCTTCACAATAAGGGCAGGACTCGGTAAGGATTTTTGTAAGGCTTTCCTGTACCCTTTTTCTCGTAATCTCATAAAGACCAAGAGGGGAAATATTTACAACGGATGCCTTCGCTCTGTCGTTTGCAAGTTCATCCTCGAGCGTTTTTAGTACCTTTTCCTTATGTTCATCCTTTTCCATATCTATAAAATCAACTATTATTATTCCCCCAATATTTCTTAACCTTAACTGCCAGGCAATCTCTTTGGCAGCTTCAATATTGGTTTTTAAGATAGTTTCCTCAAAATTTCTTTTACCAACATACTTCCCTGTGTTAACATCAATAACTGTAAGTGCTTCAGCCTGATCAATAACAATATAACCACCCGATTTAAGCCATACCCTCCTGTCGGTAAGTCTATTTAACTCTATCTCAATATTATAGTAATCAAATATTGGCAACTCCCCTTCGTAAAGCTCAATTTTGAGATTGGCATTTGGCAAAAACTCCCGGACAAATTCTTTAATTTTTAAATATTCGCTCTTATTATCAACTATTATTTTTTTCACGTCATCATTGGTGTAATCCCTGAGTGTCCTGTATATCAGGTCGAGGTCCTCATAAAGAAGAGCAGGAGCGCCAGATTTCTTACTTAGCTCATTTGTTTTATTCCAGAGCCTCAAAAGATAATCAAGATCAGCCTTTAAATCATCAATATTTGAGCCTTCGCACACGGTTCTTGCGATTAGGCCTATCCCTTCAGGTTTTATTTCTGTCAGTATATTTTTTAATCTTTCCCTTTCAGCTTCATTTTCTATTTTTCTCGAAACCCCTATATGATCATATGTTGGCATAAGAACCAGATGTCTGCCGGGTATTGTTAGATGAGTAGTAATCCTTGCACCTTTTTGACCTATAGGCTCTTTTGCAATCTGTACTGTAATTTCCTGCCCCTCTCTAATCAAATCTTCAATTGGAACATATATGTTTTCATCTTTGCCCTGTTTGACTTCCGTCTCATCCATTACATCAGCAACTCTGTCTTCAAGGAGTGAAAATAGCTCCGCATCCTCAACATACACATCTGCAACATGCAGAAAACATGCTTTAGAAAGCCCCACATCCACAAATGCAGACTGCATCCCCGGCAATACTTTTACCACTTTGCCTTTGTATATATTGCCTACAATACCTTTATTTCTTGCTCTTTCCACATATATTTCCGAAACACTGCCGCCATCTAAAATGGCTACCCTTACTTCGTTAACCGTTGAATTTATAATTATATCTTTTGGCACCTTCTATCCTTTCAATTTTATAATAATTTCTTTGGCAATCTGCTTCAAAGTTTCAAAAACGCCCACACCTTTTATTGCAATTGCCTCAAAAGATTTCACACCCCTAAAGTTAAGTGCTTCCTCAAGCTCCTTTACCGGTACAATATCAGGCAAATCCCTCTTATTATACTGCAACACAAGTGGTATTGTATCGAGGTCATAACCATGTTCTTTCAGGTTGTCCCTTAAATTGTCAAAACTATCCAAATTTGCATCCATTCTGTCCATTTGGGAGTCTGCCACAAACACTACCCCGTCAGCTCCCTTTAAAATAAGCTTTCTGCTGGCATCATAAAATACCTGCCCTGGTACGGTATAAAGATGAAATCTCACCTTAAACCCTTTTATTTCACCCAATTTAAGGGGCATAAAGTCAAAAAAAAGTGTCCTGTCCGTTTCAGTGGCAAGAGATATCATCTTCCCTTTCAAATTAGGGTCTGTTTTGTCGTAAATATACTGTAAATTGGCAGTTTTGCCACAAAGTCCAGGCCCATAATATACTATTTTGCAGTTAATCTCCCTTGTGGAATAATTTATAAAAGACACTATTCCCCCCCTATATTGAAAAGGTTATCTATATCATCTTCCGTTATATCAGAGAAAATATTCTCTCTGTTATTTTCTTGAGAGCTTTTTTCCAGATCCCTCAGCAACTTCTCAAATACCTTCAATGATTTTTTTACCCTGAGTCTTATAAGGCCAAGAGAGGTAGTTTCATCAAATATTACCACGAGAATAAGTTTACCTGCCACAAGGCTAATATGTACGTGTTCATTTTCACCTTCATGAAAGAGTATCGAAAATTCCTTTTCACCGAGCAGGTTCGCAAGCCCTCCCGTAGCGGCCACATTACCAGCCACAAGGGCACCGATAGAAGTTTTGTCATAATTCTCAGTATTTTTACTTGACCCTATCAACTGACCATTTTTATCGATGAGAAAAGTAGCCTTGGCATTGGATTCAACTTTGAGCCTGTTAAGTTCCACTTCAAATTTCTCAAGGATTTTTTCATCAGAAAGCCAAAAAAGATTGTCCATCTAATCTCCGTTTTATATTAACGTCAACCATTCATATAATATCACAATATCTATGCAGTTCAAACTAAAAATTAGCCTTTATCAGGAAACTAAATCATTGCCCTCCTATTTTCAAGAGATTTTAATATCGTAACTTCATCTGCATATTCAAGATGGCTACCAATAGGTATTCCGCTTGCAATCCTTGTAATAAGAAGATTGTTTATATGTGATAATTTCTTTCTGATATAAATTGCAGTAGTCTCCCCTTCGATATCCGGATTGGTTGCAAGTATTACCTCATTTACAGCCTCTTTTTCCACCCTTTCAATCAGCTCTTTTATCCTCAGTTTATCAGGCCCGATATCATCAAGCGGCGCAATTTTCCCTCCAAGGACGTGATATAACCCTTCAAACCTCCCGGTCGACTCAATCACAAATACATCTTTAGGTTCTTCCACTACGCAGATTATATCTTTTTTCCTGTGAGCATCGCCACAGATGCCACAGACGTCATCCTCAGAAACTCCATAGCATCTTTTGCAAATTTTCGTATTCTTTTTCAGATTAAGAAGACTTGACGCAAGTCTTTCAATGTCAGGCAATTCCTTATTTAGCAAAAAAAGAGCAAGCCGCATGGCTGTTTTTTTGCCGATACCAGGCAGTTTGCTCAGTTCAAAAACACAGTCTTCAAAGGGTTTTATTTTAAACATTAATTACATAATTCCAGGAAAATTAAGTCCCAAACCGCCGGTCACGCTTGCCATTTTCTCCTGTAGCATCTCCTGAGATTTCTTTATCCCCTCATTAACTGCCGCAACTATCAAGTCTTGAAGCATTTCAATATCATCAGGGTCAACAACGTTCTTTTCAATTGTAATACCAACAAGCTCCTGCTTGCCATTTACCTTCACAGTAACCATTCCACCACCGGCACTCGCTTCTACCACTTCTTTTGCGGCTTCAGCCTGCATCTCTTCCATCTTTTTTTGCATTTTTTGCGCTTGTTTCATAAGCTGCTGAATATTCATATTACACCTCTTATTTATTAAATTTAACTTAAAAATGCTAATTTAGTGGATTTTTAGGTTTTTTCAACAGTTTGATATCTTCAATTACACAATCAAACTCCATTTTGAACATTTTTACCACTTCATCATTTTCGGCTTCCTGCCTAAGCTTTCTCTGCTGGAATGTCTCAGCCTCATAAATCTTTTCAATCAGAGCTTTTTTTTTACTGCCGTTTTCCATTACAATTTCAAAATCCTTAAACTGAGCATCATATTTTAAAAGCATCTCTTTTGCTATGTTAAAATTTTCCCTTTTAGTTGTAAAATCGTAGTGGAATTTCTTATCTTCACTAAAACCGACTGTTAACTTGCCATTTACAAATGATGAAAAAAATCCATGGCTTAGGTTTGCTGCAAGACCAGGCTTAATTTCGGCAAGTTTTTTCAGGAAACTATTCCATTTATCTTCTACCCCTTCTTCTTTTGACTCTGGCTGTGAAACATTCTTAACAGCGGAAGGTTTTTTAATCTGTACATTGTCCTTTACAATACCTGCATTTGATACCGGCAAAATTTCAGATATTTTACATGCTTTATACATACCAAATTCAAATATATATCCCGGAAAAGCAAAGTTTTTTATGTCGCTGAGCGTTTTCTGAACTATTTGAAACAAAACAAATAGTTTCTGTTCGGTTACCTTTGGTAGCAAAGCTGAATAAAATCTTTTTTCATCATCGGTAAGGCTGTTTTCAAACTTCCCACCTTTTGAAAGAGCAAAAAGCAAGGTTCTTATAATCTCAATCAACGTTTTTAAAACGAATTGAAAATTTACCCCCTTACTGTCAATCTCTGCAATGATCTCATAGACCTTATCAGGGTTCTCTTCTATTACATTCTCAAAAAGGGACTCTATGAGCTTTCTGTCAGACATCCCAAGAAGAAAAAGTGTATCCTTGTAAGTAATTTTATTCCCACCAAAGGCCACTATCTGATCAATTAATGACAAGGCATCCCGCATACAACCTTCAGAGTTTCTAATTACGATGTTAATCGCATCTTTTTCGTATACTATCCCTTCTTTTTCCAGTATGGTCTGCAAATATTGGTACATAAAGTCGTGAGGTATCTTTTTAAAATCAAACTTCTGGCATCTTGATAAAATTGTGGCAGGAACCTTATGGGCGTCGGTTGTGGCAAGAATAAATATCACAAATGAGGGAGGCTCTTCCAGCGTCTTCAAAAGTGCATTAAATGCTGCATCTGTAAGCATATGCACTTCATCGATTATATAAACCTTATATTTGCATTTAACAGAAACAAATTTCACATTTTCCCTGAGCTGCCTTATCTCATCAATACCTCTGTTTGATGCTCCATCTATTTCAACAACATCCATAGAAGTCCCATTTGTAATCTCCTTGCAATTGTCACACTCATTGCAAGGGTTAAGACCATTTGGGTTAAGGCAATTGACAGCTTTTGACAGTATCCTTGCAAGGCTCGTTTTGCCCACCCCTCTTGGACCTGTAAAAAGATATGAGTGAGCAACCTTGCCAAGCTCAATGGCATTTTTTAGAGTATCTACTACAAAATCCTGATAAACTACTTCGTCAAAATTCTGAGGTCTGTACTTTCTTGAAAGAGGTAAATATGCCATCAAGTTTCTCCGCAATTTGTTTCAGATAAAATAATATAATAATTTAACCTTTAAATCAACCGGCAATAAATATCCATTTTTACAGTGATGTTTAAATAAAAAGCCGGGCATTTGCCCGGCTGCTATGTTACTTATTTTTCTTTATAACATACACAATTGCACTTGCAACACCAATAGATGAGTATGTACCTACTACAATACCCACAAGAAGGGCGAAAGAAAATCCGTTAATTACTTCACCGCCAAAAATATAAAGCGCCATAACAGCAAGCAAAGTCGTGCCTGAAGTCAAAATAGTCCTGCTTAAAGTTTCGTTTATACTTTTATTCATTATGTCAAAAAGAGATAATTTGCCAGCACTATTTTTTATTCTCTCTCTTATTCTGTCAAATACAACTATAGTGTCATTCAGAGAATAACCCACAATCGTAAGAACAGCTGCTACAATCGGTAGCGTAATCTCTTTTCCAAGAAGACTAAACACACCAAGTGTAATTATTACGTCATGAAACAACGCAAGTATTGCCCCCACAGAAAAGATAAACTCAAACCTCAATGAAACATAAATAAGAATCCCTATAAGGGAATATATTATCGCCATCAAAGCCTTGTTTTTGAGTTGTCCTCCTACCTGAGGCCCAACCTGCTCAACCCTTTCAATTTCGATTTTTTGTCCCTGAGATACTTCAGCTATCTTTGACTTAATCATATTGGCAACTGCCCTTAAGTCTTGTTCTGATTTTTCAACACGAATAAGGATATCATTTGGCTCTCCAAATGTCTGTATAACCATTTCACCGATATTCATCCCCTTAAAGGCATCTCTTAGTTTATCAAGGTCAGGAGTTTTTTCAAACTTTACCTGAACAACTGTACCACCTGCAAAATCTATCCCATAGTTAAAGCCTTTGGTAAAAATAAGAAAAAGGCTTAGAGTGACAAGGACACTTGATACTATAAAAAATAACCTGGATTTGCCTAAAAAATCTATTTTAGTGTCAGATTTAATTATTTCTACCATATCCCTTCCCCTTTAAATACTTAACTTCTTGACATCTTTGCTGCCAAAGAAAGTTATAAAAATAGTCCTTGTCACAAAGATTGCAGTAAACATTGAAGACAGTATACCTATGGAAAGGGTAACAGCAAACCCTTTAATAGGGCCAGTTCCAAACTGGAAAAGTACCAGAGCTGCTATCAGAGTCGTAATATTGGCATCCAGAATCGTAGACATCGCCTTTTCATAACCCGCCTCAATTGCATTAAGAGGTGTCCTGCCAAGCCTAAGTTCTTCACGTATCCTTTCAAAGATAAGTACGTTTGCATCAACAGACATCCCTATTGTCAATATGATACCAGCTATACCAGGCAGTGTAAGGGTAGCTCCAAACAGGCTCATTACACCAAGAATGAGAACAAAATTCAAAAGAAGAGCAATATTTGCAATAATCCCGGAAGCTCTATAATAAAAAAGGATAAACAATACTACCGCGATAAATCCAATTGCAGCAGCTTTTATACCTTTGGATATAGAGTCAAAGCCAAGTGACGGGCCTACAGTCCTGTTTTCAAGTACCACCACAGGTGCAGGCAGACTACCAGCTCTTAAAACTATCGCCAGGTCCTTTGCCTCTTCCATAGTAAAGTTACCAGAAATCTGCGCTTCGCCACCACTAATCCTTTCTCTGATTACCGGTGCCGAATACACATTGTTATCAAGCACAATAGCAAGCCTCTTGTTGACATTCTCTGCAGTAATCTGATCAAAGAGCTTTGTACCGGCAGAGTCAAACTTTATCAGTACATAAGGCTCGTTGAATTGAGAAGATATTCTTACTTCTGCATCGGTAAGATATTCCCCTGTCAGCACCGCCTCACGCTTAAGGACATATGGTACTTCCTGCTTGAGCTTCCCTGTAGCTTTGTCATATTCCTTTGAATAAAGAAGGATGTCATCAAAAGGGATATTTCCATTTACAGCATCCTGTGGATTCACATTTTCATCCACAAGATGAAACCTGAGCTGTGCAGTCTTCCCAATAAGGTCGATTGCCCTTTCAGGGTCTGTAATACCTGGCAATTGTACCAATATTTCAGTATTACCCTGTCTTTGAATAACAGGCTCGCTCACTCCAAACTGGTCGATCCTGTTTCTTATAACCTGTACAGCTTGTTCTACCGCATAATCTTTTATCTTACCTACCTCTTTATTATCAAGAGAGAATATCAATATTTCCTGATCATTGCTAAGCGATGAATCCACAAGATAAGGATAATTTTTTGAAATCAAATCCCTTGCTTTATCTGTCATTGATGTGTCTGAAAAACCTATTTTAACCTTTCCATCGTTTGTTTTCTGGACAAAGCTGTATTTAATATCGTTATTTTTCAGTTCTTTTTTTATCTGTGTGACAAGCGTTTCAAGCTTACCATCCACAGCCTTTTCAGTTTCCACACCAAGAACAACATGCATTCCACCCTGCAAATCAAGTCCAAGCTTTATCTTTTCTTTCAGGGGGAACATCATCACAAGGGCAGCAATAACTATTACGGCTATTGTAGCCCAACGAAATTTATACTTCATAGTCTTACTTTTCCTCCTTGACCTCAGTTGTTCCGGTTAGTTTTGAGCCAATCGCATTTTTTGTCACTTTTACTTTTACTCCGCTTGCAATTTCTACCAGAAATGAATTTTGATCAATTACCCTGTCAATTTTACCAAAAATCCCGCTGGCAAGAACAACTTCGTCCCCGGCCTTGAGAGATTCGATCATTTGCTGCATCTGTTTCTGCCTTTTTTGTTGCGGCCTAATAAGTAAAAAGTAAAAAATTACAATGATCAAAATCAAAGGCAAAAAAGCTCCTATAGGGTTTTGACCTCCAGTTGATCCTGCTGCATAAGCGATACTTTCAAACATTATCTCCTCCTATTTTCATTTTTTCTAATTTTTCTTTTTTAAACTCTGCAAAATATCCACCCTTTATAGCACTTCTTGAATCTTTTACAAGAGAAATATAAAAGTTCAGGTTGTGGATAGAATTTAGTCTCAACGCCAGTAGCTCCTGGGATTTGTACAAATGCCTCAAATAACCTCTCGAGAAATTTTTACATGTATAACAGTTGCAGTCTTTGTCAATAGGGTCGTCTGAATATGTATAGTCCGTCCTTTTTATATGAAGTCTTCCATAATTTGTAAAAAGCAAACCGTTACGGGCATTTCTTGTAGGCATCACACAGTCAAACATATCTATACCGTGAGAAATCCCGTGAAGTAAATCTTCAGGCGTACCTACACCCATAAGATACCTTGGCTTATCTTCAGGTATGAAATCTGTGGTAAAGTCCGTAATTTCATACATCAGCTCATTCTCTTCACCTACACTAAGTCCACCAATAGCATAGCCTTCAAAATCAAGACTTACTATCTGTTCGGCACTAATCTTTCTGAGATTTTTGTATGCGCCACCCTGAATAATTCCAAAAAGAGCCTGTTCACTATTTGTTCTCGCATCTTTTGATCTTTTTGCCCATCTATACGTCAATTCAATAGACTTTCTCACATAAGATTCTTCACAAGGATATGGAACACACTCATCAAATGCCATCATTATATCTGAGCCAAGCTTTGTCTGAATCCTTATGGAATCTTCCGGGCTGATAAAAAGTTTGCGACCATCAAGGTGTGATCTGAAATATACTCCATCTTCAGTTATTTTATTCATCTCTGCAAGGCTGAAAACCTGAAATCCACCGCTATCTGTCAATATATTTCTCTGCCAGGAAATAAACTTATGAAGACCGCCAAAATGCTCCACCACATCTTCACCAGGTCTTAAGTGAAGGTGGTAGGTATTTCCAAGTATTATTTCAGCCCCAATCTCATATAGGTCGTGGGGTGAAATAGCTTTTACTGAGCCAACTGTTCCAACAGGCATAAATATTGGAGTATGTATCTTACCGTGGCCTGTCTCAATCAAACCAGCTCTTGCCTTTGTAAGATTATCTTTGCATTCAAGTTCAAATCTAAACATAACACCCCTTTAATCTATAAACATTGCATCGCCATAGCTGAAGAAACGATACTTTTGCTTTACGGCATATTCATACGCTTTCATAACATTTTCATAACCTGCAAATGCACTCACTAACATAAGAAGAGTTGATTTTGGAAGGTGGAAATTGGTTATCAACTTGTCTACAATCTTAAACTTGTATCCAGGCCTAATAAAAATATCTGTTTCAAAGCTTCCATATTTATGTATAAACCCATCGATATCTGCTATAGACTCAAGTGCCCTTACAGTTGTGGTACCAACTGCAATGAGCCTTTTTCCTTTACTTTTCAACAAATTTATTTTTTCCATCGCATCCTTTGTGACAGTAAATTTTTCGCAATGCATCTTATGCTCTTCAATATAGTCACACTTTACTGGTTTAAATGTACCTATGCCGACGTTCAGAGTAATTTCCACCAAATCTACCCCTTTATCTTGAAGTTTCTTCAGCAAATCATCAGTAAAGTGCAATCCTGCAGTGGGGGCTGCAACAGATGTACCTTCTTTTGAATATACCGTCTGATATCTGGTGGCATCAAACTGACTGTCTTCTCTTTTAATATATGGAGGAAGAGGAATATGCCCAAATTTATCCATCAGCTCATATGCATCATCTTCAAATTTCAAAATCCTTAACTCACCAGACATATCAATAACTTCAACTTTATTATCCCCAATTGATATAACATCTCCAGGTCTAACCTTACCTTTTACCATCGCCTTAAAAGCATTTTCACCCAAATCTTCCACCAACAATACTTCAATTTTTCCGCCGGTACTTTTTTTCCCATACATCCTTGCTTTTATCACTTTCGTATTATTGACCACAATAAAATCATCTTCAGATAAAAGGTTTAAAACATCTTTAAAAACAAGGTCACTTACCGACCCGCTCTCTCTTTCAAGGTGTAAAAGTCTGGACTCGTCCCGTTTTTCATGGGGAAACTGTGCAATCAAACATTCGGGTAGTAAAAAATCAAATTTGTCTACAGGAGTTTTATGCATTTAAATCAACTTTGACTTGATAAACTCTTTTACCTTCTCAGTGTTGTTATCAATCTCAAAAACCCTTTTTGGAAGATTTTTAATCTTTCTAATATTTTCCGGCTCTTCAGGGTATTTTCCGATTGCCTTGTATATCGCATCGTAAAATTTTGCCGGATGAGCAGTGGAAAGGCAGATATTTACACCTTTTAGATTCAGCTTATATACTGCATTCACACCGCAGGCTGTATGCGGGTCAAGTATATAATCATACTTTTCATAAAAGTCCCTGATAATTTCAAGGGTCTCCTCATTGGTGGTAGAATATGAGGCAAATTCAGCCTGTACCTTTTTGATTTCTTCTTCAGTAAATTTTATCCTTTTATACTGCTTAAGCTCATCCATCTTTTGAACAACAGTTTCAGGTTTACCATAAAGATAATATAGGTACCTCTCAAAATTGCTTGCAATTTGTATATCCATTGACGGACTGTAAGTTTGTCTTACATCCTTGATACTGTAATCCCCTTCATTTATAAATCTTGTAAGAATATTGTTTTCATTTGTAGCAAGAACAAGTTTATTTATTGGCAAACCCATTTTTTTGGCAAAATAGCCGGCAAAAATATTTCCGAAGTTCCCGGTAGGAACAACCACATTTACTTCATCCCCTTTTGCGGCTCTGAAATAACAATAAAAATAATACACAATCTGAGCAAGAATCCTTGCCCAATTGATAGAGTTAACAGCGCCAAGACTATGCCTCTTTTTAAAGTCAACATCGGCAAATATTTCCTTGACTATCGACTGACAATCATCAAATGTGCCATCCACTGCGAGATTGAATACATTTTTATCCGACACTGTTGTCATCTGCAATTCCTGGACAGGGCTAACCTTTCCTTTTGGGTGAAGAATAAAGATATTTATATTCTTTTTCCCTCTGACTCCGTAAATTGCTGCACTGCCGGTATCTCCGCTTGTGGCTCCGATTATATTGAGATATTCACCTGATTCATTAAGAATATACTCAAAAAGATTGCCTAAAAACTGTAAGGCAATATCCTTAAAAGCATAAGTAGGTCCGTGAAAAATTTCAGCTATATAGATATCCCCTTTTTTCACAACCGGGATAATTTCATCCGACTCAAATGTAGAATAGCTTTTTTCAATTATACCTTTAAGGGTATCACCATCAATATCATCTGTAAATTTTGAGATTATTTCAAAAGCAAGTTCCTTGTAATTAAGGGCGGAAAGCCTGATAAGGTCGCTGCTTGAAAAGTAAGGAATTTCCTCGGGGATTAAAAGACCTCCATCTTCAGCAAGTCCCATCATAACAGCTTCTTTAAATTTTATCCCCTTTACCTTGCCTCTTGTACTCTTATAAAACATATACTTCTCCCTCAAATTACAGTAAAGTCCGGTGCTCCTTAAGGAGCACCAGGATATTATACCATTTCGATATCAGCAAAAAAGTATCTTGTTTCCTGCGCTGCTGTTTCAGGTGCATCAGAGCCGTGAACAGCGTTATTGTCAATATTGGCACCAAATTCTTTTCTTAAAGTACCTTCCTCTGCATTTGCAGGATTTGTGGCACCCATAAGTTTTCTCCAGTCAAGGATTGCATTATCTTTTTCAAGAATCATAACCACACAAGGCCCGCTACTCATAAAATTTGTAAGATCATTAAAAAATGGCTTTTCTTTGTGCACAGCGTAAAAGCCCTCAGCCATTTTTTTTGTCATGTGGATTTTTTTCATAGCCACAATTTTAAAACCATTACTTTCAATGCGATCAATAATTTTTCCGGTGTACCCTTTTGCTACTGCATCTGGTTTAATAATAGCAAATGTTTTTTCCATTTAGCTTACCTCCGTTATTTATCAAAAGCGTATCCTTAGCATTATTTTATAATCATTGCAAGAAAAGTTATATCCTGAGCCGATTTATTCTCAATTGAGTGAGATTCCCCCTTGCTCGTTATCAACATATCCCCTGGTTTCAAAATATCTTCATTACCATTGTCGTTCACCACACCAGTTCCATCGAGCATAAAATATATCTCCATATCATCTTCATGTTTGTGGTAACCGATAAGAGAGTCAGGTCTAAGATTAACCACAGAAAACATTTTTATTTGCCCTGAAAATTGGCTTAAAACTTCATATCCCATATTTATGAGACTACCTCTGCCTCCTCTTGGATTTTCAACCTCTTTTACATTGATACTGTCACCTCTGACTATCATAAAGCCTCCTGAAACCGATTTTTAACCTGAAATTTGATATTATTAGTTACACCCCAAAAAAGTCAACATTATTTGCACAAAATTAAAGATTTGTCAGACAAAAAAGGACAAAGGTTAAATTATATTTGACTACAAAGTTTAATTTTGCTAAAAAAAGTAAAACTTCTGAGGTGTGCGTGCCATGATATGGAATGAAGAATTTGAAACATTGCCAAGGGAGGCACTTGAGGCTTTACAGCTTAAGCGACTTCAAAATCTACTGGAAAGAGTATATGCAAATGTCCCTTTTTACAGACATGCCTTTGACAAAAAAGGGATTAAACCTGAAGACATAAAATCTCTGAAAGATTTACACAAGCTCCCATTCACCTACAAACAGGACATGAGAGACAACTACCCTTACGGTCTTTTTGCTGTCCCAAGAGAGCAGGTCGTCAGGATACATGCATCAAGCGGCACAACGGGCAAGCCAACCGTTGTAGGTTACACCAGAAGAGATGTCGCTACCTGGGCCGAGCTTATGGCAAGGACATTTACCGCCGCAGGGGTAAAAAAAGGGGATGTTTTGCAAAATGCTTATGGGTATGGACTTTTCACCGGTGGGCTTGGGGCTCACTATGGAGCAGAGCTAATTGGTGCTTCTGTTATTCCTATTTCAGGAGGTAACTCAGCTAAGCAGGTGATGATTCTAAAAGACTTTGGTACTACAGCAATATCTTGTACCCCTTCATACGCTTTAAATCTTTACGAAGTTGCTTTGGAAGAAGGGATAAACTTAAAAGATTTGCCAGTGAGAGTGGGTGTTTTTGGAGCAGAGCCATGGACAAATGCAATGAGGAAAGAGATTGAGGAAAAATGGGGCATAGATGCAATAGATATATACGGACTTAGCGAAGTAATGGGCCCCGGAGTATCTTTCGAATGTGTTGAGGCTAAAAATGGTATGCACATAAATGAAGATCATTTTATTGCTGAGATAATTGATCCCGAAACTGAAGAACCTCTTGAGTACGGTCAGGTAGGGGAACTTGTTTTTACAACCATAACAAAAGAGGCTATACCGCTAATAAGATACAGGACAAGGGATATCACGAGACTGATAAAAGAGCCTTGTAAATGTGGAAGAACTTTTGTCAGAATGGAAAAGGTTACAGGTAGAAGTGATGATATGCTGATAATAAGAGGGGTCAATGTGTTCCCATCTCAAATTGAATCAATACTTGTAGAACGAAAAGGTGTGCAGCCCCACTACCAGCTTGTTGTTGACAGGGTAGGCAACCTTGATACTCTGGAAGTTCAGGTTGAAGTCGGTGAAGATTTATTCTCAGACGAAATAAAAGTACTCCAGAATATTGAAAAAAGTATTGAAAAGGATATAAAGGATATCATAGGTGTTTCTGCCAAAGTCAAACTTGTAGAGCCCAAAACGATTCAAAGAAGCGAAGGAAAAGCAAAAAGGGTTATCGACAAGAGGGTCTTGAAATAGTTTTTTAGGAGGATGACTATGAAAATACTACAGATTTCTGTATTTATCGAAAACCAATCAGGAAGGCTTTACGAAGTAACAAACCTCCTGGGGGAAAACAACATTAATATAAGGGCACTTTCACTGGCTGACACTTCAGACTTCGGTATATTAAGGCTTATTGTCAACGACCCTCAAAAAGCACACACTCTACTTAAGGAAAATGGCTTTACGGTGGGCAGAACAGAAGTCATTGCCGTAGAAGTTCCGGACAAACCGGGGGGACTTGCAAGCGTTTTGAAGGTATTGAATGAAAATAACATAAATGTTGAATATATGTACGCATTTGTAGAAATGAGCGGAGACTGCGCAGTAATGATTTTCAGATTTGATGAAACGGACAAAGCCTTGGAAGTATTATCAAAAAATAACATAGTCACCATAGAAGGTGCAAAAATTTACGGGATATAACTATGAAAAAATTAATAATTCTTCTCATTCTCGGCCTTTATACATCAGCATTTGCCGAAATCAAACTCGGTGCGCTTTTTGCAGTTACCGGTCCTGCATCATTTTTGGGGCTTCCCGAACAGCAAACCCTTGAAATGCTTGTGGAGGAAGTTAATGCAAAAGGCGGGATAAACGGCGAAAAGATAAAGTTAATCGTCTACGACACAAAAGGGGATGATCAGGAAGCAAGAAAAAAATTTTTAAGGCTTGTCAAAAAAGATAAGGTGGCAGCAGTCATTGGGCCTACAAGAAGTGGAGCGGCATTGGCGATAAAAGACTTGGCCATATCAGAAAAAATACCTGTTTTAAGCTGTGCGGCAAGCATACGAATAGTAGAACCTATGTCAAAATATATGTTTAAGGTAGCACCATCAGACACACATGCCGTTGAAAAAATTTACGAATTTCTCAAAGAAAAAAGTAAAGGCAAAATTGCTATAATTTCTGCCCAAAACGGTTTTGGTGACTCTGGAAAGGCTGCACTCGAGCAACTTGCCGGAATGTACAACATTGAGATAGTTGCCAATGAAAAGTTCCGTGACACAGATAAAGACATGACATCACAACTTAGCAAAATAGCTTCAAACAACCCAGATGCAACTATTGTTTGGGGGGTTGGGCCAGCCCCTGCAATTGTGGCAAAAAATTTCAGGCAGCTAAATATGAAAGGGATGCTTATCATGAGTCATGGAGTAGCCTCAAAGAAATTTATAGAGCTTGCAGGCGATGCTGCTGAAGGGATAATCCTGCCGGCTGGAAGGCTTCTTATTGCAGACAAACTTCCTGAAAATGACAAATTCAAATCACTTTTGATGGATTATAAA
>NZ_JBSQOT010000020.1:0-36243 GCF_055117995.1 Deferrivibrio sp.
GCAAAACTAAAACTTCCGAGCAACCCCCCTAAAATTGCTGATTCTCCGTAATCAACTTTGAAAAAATAAAAAAACAGAGGGATGCAAAAAAGCCCTGCCAATATCGGAATCAAGGCGAGCCCCGACTTGTAGTAATCAAGCCCGGTTATTTTATGCGTAAAACTTATAAGCCATACAAGCATATTTGGCCTATCTTTATAACATCGCATATCCGGAAATTCCTTCAGTGGGTCAAGATAATCTTTACCTAACTTCCCCTCATCAAAGTCTTTTGCCATCTTTAGCCAATAGTAGGCATCAAGAGTGGTCATGGCTGTGATATTGTCCACAAAATAGATATCTCGGTTTTTTTCCCACCCCTTATAAACTTCATATCTTTTATAGCCGGAAAGGAAATAGACAACCAGAATTGACACAAAAACAATTAAAAAACTTATTTTTTTCATAAATTTCCTCCACCCGAATTTTTTAATATATAAAAGAGGTGTTTGGCAATAAAAAACCTATTGATTTTTAAAAAAATTGGAAGTAATGAGCATTTTAAAATCAACGGTTCAAGAGGGTATAAATATATGGGGATATGGGCTACAATTTTTTTGCTTGCAATGAGCAATATTTTTATGACGTTTGCCTGGTATGGACATCTAAAATCTTTTGGTACAAAGCCATTAATATTTGCAATTGTTGTGAGTTGGGGGATTGCATTTTTTGAATATGTACTTCAGGTGCCTGCCAACAGAATTGGTCATAAAGTATTAACTGTGGGTCAGCTGAAAATTATCCAGGAAGTTATTACTTTGTCAGTATTTGTTCCATTCTCGATATTTTATATGAAAGAAAAACTAAGTCTTGACTATTTATACGCCGGAATATGTATTCTCGGCGCTGTATTTTTTGTTTTTCGCTCAAAGATTATGTAAATATTTTTTTCATTTTGTAACCGGAGCATCCATCGTCATAATATTCGGGTAAAATCTTTACAACCTTAAAACCAAACTTTTCATAGAGCTTTATTGCTCTTGTATTGTCACTTCTTACTTCGAGGCTTATATATTTTTTGTCAGAATGTTGTGCAATAATGTGCTTCATCAGTAAGTTACCAATCCCTTTCCCATTAAAGTCCGGATTGGTGGCAATGCTGTATATTCTTGCATAATCTTTTCTTAAAAAAATTACAGCATAGCCTGCAAGATGGTTGTCAATTTTTGCTACATAGATTTTGTTCCCCTTTTTAAAATGATACCGGAGATTTCTTAAAGACATGGGAAAATTGTTCTCATCAAAAATGATTTTTTCAAGTGCAGCAATTTTTGCCAGATCTTCCTTTACGGCGTCTCTTACAATCATAATTTTTGATAAATTGTATATTTTGGAAGTAATGTATGAGGTCTGTATGACATTTTGACTTTTTTGAGATTTTCAAGACCCATATCATCTCCGACGTTTACATAAACAATATCGTAAGTGCTTTTGAGTATTTTGGAAAATTCCCAGAAAATGTACTGTGCTGCACCAAGGGTAAAGAAGTCTGTTTTTTCTATAATTACACTTGCAGTTTTATCATTTAACCTTTCCCCGACTGTAAAACCTACAATTTTTTCACCAAATTTTAAAACCACACCTATAATGTCAAGTTTATTATAGTAGTTTAAGGTTCTTTTTATTGCAGCCCTTTCCCAATTTATCCCATCAATAAAAGTATCCATATCCACATTAGGAAGATACTTCATCCTGTTCACAATCCAGCTGTTTGTAAGTTCCATGATTCCGTTATAATGAGATTCAGGATTCAAAGTCTCAATGCTGATATTTGGATAATTTTTTCTGAATTTGTTTATCTCATTTCTTTTGGTAGCGTAAGAATTGCCTTTCAAATTGATCAGATCGTCTGCGAGATATACGTAGTCGATGTTCTTTTTCTCAATGATGTAATTATCGAGCGCTTGAAAAATATCTGCATCTTCAGAGTATTCGATAAAAGACTGGACAAAATAGGTGCTGACATATTCTATTTTTGAATAAGAAAGTGAAGTATTGTTTGTATTCATAATTTCAAAACAGGTTAGCATTGCATCATTCACATTTTCAAGCTTCCCGATTGGTGGGAGCAACATGGACAATTCGCCACCATTAAGATTAAAAAGGCAGAATGTGTCGTTGACTATGCTGTAAAATCCTGTTGCGCCCGAAAGCCATATGAAGTTTGCAGCAAAAGAGTAGTCACTGACATCAATGTCAGTTGTGATGTATTTCAGATAAGACTCCATCAATTGTTTTTCTTTGATAGTAAAAGGTTTTAAGTGGTACCCTTCAATATTAAGCTCTGTCATAGTTACCCTACAAAATTTTTTGGGGATTATAGTATTATTGCAAAAATAATCAATCAATTTCATGAATATTTGATTGTAAAAAAGGAATCGTGTATAATATTGTAAAAGACACAGGAGGGCATATGAACTATAAGGAATTTTATGTGAGGATTAACTTCCCGGATACCCTTAAAAAGCTGGAGTCTCTTGCTTACAATCTCTGGTGGACATACAACAATTCTGCAAAGGACCTTTTTAAGATGATAAATCCTGATTTATGGGAAAATAGTATGCATAACCCCATTGAGGTTTTGTCATCAATAGATAAAAATAAAATGGACGAACTTGCAAGTGACCAGGTGTTTTTATCAAGGCTTGATTATGTCTGGAATTTATATATCGACTATATCCAGACGCCAAAGTGGTTTGAGCTAAAAAAAGATATCCCTTTCAAGGATAGTATGCTTGTTGCATATTTTTCGATGGAATATGGCCTTCATGAGTCGATTCAAACTTATGCCGGTGGGCTTGGGATTTTATCGGGAGATCATTGCAAGTCAGCAAGTGATATAGGGCTCCCATTTGTTGCAGTTGGGCTTTTGTACAGGAATGGATACTTTCACCAGTATTTGAATTCCGATGGATGGCAACTTGAGAATTACCCTAATAATGATTTTTCCCTTATGCCTATTACAGAATCTACAGATGATAAAGGTGAGAAAAACTATATCGAAATAAATTCTCCCGAAGGGGTAATTAAGGCAAAGATATGGCATATTCATCTTGGCATGGTGAAATTTGTCCTCCTTGATACTGATATACCTGAAAATAGCGAGTCAAACAGAAAAATAACTGGCAAACTGTATGACGGCGATCCTAATATGAGAATAAAGCAAGAAATTCTGCTTGGAATTGGGGGTGTTAAGGCTTTAAATAAACTGGGAATTGCTCCCACAGTATTTCACCTGAATGAGGGACACCCTGCATTTTCAATCTGTGAAAGGGTAAATGACTTGATGCTGGAAAAGGGGCTAAATTTTGAAGAAGCATTTGAGTTTGTCAAAAAGACAACACTATTTACTACCCACACACCTGTACCTGCAGGATTTGATGTATTTAGCGAAGGGGAGATTGTAAGGAATCTGGGGAGTGTGTACTTTAATGCTCCTCTTAAAATAGATGATATATTAAAAATGGGAAGATTTGAGCCCTACAACAGATCTGAACCATTTTCTCTGGCTGTGTTTTCTGCTAAGGGGAGTGTTTTTAGAAACGGTGTGAGTAAATTGCACGGGAAAGTTTCAAAAGGTATATTCCACAATTTATGGAAAAACATACCCGAAGAGTTTGTCCCCATAGATTATATTACCAATGGCGTTCATTTGCCTACATGGGTATCCGATGAATGCAAAAGGCTTTATAATAGGTACCTTGGTGAGGAATGGTATTTAAAGCCCCACAAGTTTGAAGTGTGGGAAAATGTTGATGATATCCCTGAACTTGAGTTGTTTGAAACAAAAAATATTTTAAGGTCAAGGCTTATAGAATATGTGAGAAGGAAATTGAAAAGTGAAGTAAGAAAAAAAGGTGGTTCACACAGTGAAGTTTTGAGCGCTCAGGAGGCACTTCGCTCAGATGTTTTGACGATAGGTTTTGCAAGAAGATTTGCTACATATAAAAGAGGTTATCTGCTTTTTATGGAATCTGAAAGGCTTGCAAAGATACTAAATGATCCAAAACGACCCGTACAGATTATTATTGCCGGTAAAGCACATCCAAAAGATAACGGTGGCAAAGAGATAATAAAACAGATAAAGCATATTACGAGACAGCAAGAATTTAAAAATAAGGTAATATTTTTAGAGGATTACGATATTCAAATGGCAAAATATCTGGTAAGGGGGGTTGATGTCTGGCTTAACAACCCTCGCCGTCCTATGGAGGCAAGCGGCACAAGTGGGATGAAAGTTGCTGCAAACGGTGGGATAAACTTTTCTATAATGGATGGCTGGTGGGATGAAGGATACAATGGCCATAACGGATGGTCTATAGGATTTGGAGAAAATTATAGCGACACAAAATACCAGGATTATGTTGAAAGTGAAGAATTGTATGACAAACTTGAAAATGAAATTATCCCTATGTTTTATGATAGAGATAAGACCGCTATACCCCGGGAATGGCTAAAAGTAATGAAAAATTCAATAAAGTCTGTTGCCTCTTTTTTTAATACTACCAGAATGGTTATAGAATATTCTGAAAAATTTTACGAAGAATTGCACAAAATGTATTTTGAGCTTTCTGAAGATGATTTTGCTCCCCTTAAAGATTTTGTTCAGTGGAGAAAAAAGGTTGAAGGGGTCTGGCAATATATAAAGGTGGGAGAAAGCGATTTTGAATATAAAGAATTAAAGGTTGGGGAGAAAATAAAGGCTGTGGTCAAAGTGGATATCAACAATCTTGTTCAGTCGGATATGGAGGTGGTATGCATTATTAAAAGGGAATGTGACAGAGACGAAGCTTTTAGATTTGTTCCACTTGAATTTGTGAAAATGGAAAATAATTTCTCTGTGTACGAATCAGAAGTAACGCTTGAGTGTCCGGGAAGGTTTAAGGCAGCATTTTGTATATTTCCGAGACATAAATTTATAAAAAATAGATTTGAAAACAACCTGTTTATCTGGTCATAAAAGGGGGAAAAATGAAAGCAATTGTAATGGCAGGCGGATTTGGGACAAGGATTCAGCCGCTTACTTCATCCTTGCCAAAACCTATGCTTCCTGTTTTGAATAAGCCCATGATGGAGTACATAATTTTAAAACTGAAGGCTGCAGGTATAACTGAAATTATAATTTTGCTTTATTATAAACCGGATGTGATAAAAAAGCATTTTGGGGATGGCAGTGCCTTTGGGGTTAATATAAAATACATTTTACCTGATGGGGATTATGGTACGGCAGGTGCAGTTAAAAAAGCTGAAAAGCTTGTCGGAAAAGATGATTTTATCGTAATTAGTGGTGATCTGGTAACGGATTTTGATTTGAATGAAATTATCGGTTTTCATAAGCTTAACAATTCATTTGGGACAATCTGTCTAACCCAGGTTGAAGACCCTTTGCAGTTTGGAGTTGTTATAACTGATAAGAATGCAACAATTCTAAGGTTTCTTGAAAAACCTGGCTGGGGCGAGGTTTTTAGTGACACGATAAATACAGGTATTTATGTGTTTAAATCTGATGTATTCAAATATATTCCGGAAGATAAGCCGTTTGATTTTTCAAAGGACCTGTTTCCTTCCCTTATGTCCAGAAATATAGAGCTAAAAGGGTATGTCGCAAAAGGGTACTGGAGGGATGTGGGTAATCCCGTATCTTACAGGGAAGTTTTTTCCGATATTTTTTCAAATATACTCAGGCTTGAAACAGGGCAGTTGTTGCATGATGTTAAACATGCAAAAGTTTATTGCCTTGATGATTGTTCTTTTGATGAGTCCAGTGTGAGCGGGACAGTTTTTATGGGTAGGAATGTAAGAATTGAAAAAGGGGCGCTGGTAGTAAACAGTTGTTTGGGAAATAACGTGAGTATTGAAAAAGATTGCGTGATTGAAAACAGCGTAATATGGGACAATGTTTCTATCAATAGGGGGTCAGTGATAAATAACTGTGTTGTTTGTAATGATGTTATGATAGGGAAAAATGCAAATATCATAAAGGGTGGTATTATTGCAGAGCACACCGAGATTGGAGACAACGTAACTTTTGAAAAAGATATAATGGTATGGCCTAACAAACATATCGAAAGTAGCTCGATTTTAAGTTCAAATCTGATATGGGGAGATAAGTGGAAAAAATCTATATTTGAAGGTGGGAAAGTAGTAGCAAGGACAAATATAGAGATGTCTCCGGAAATGGCAGCAAAGCTTGGTGCTGCTGTGGGGAGTGTGTTGCCCAAAAATTCATATGTTATTTTAAGCAGGGATTACCACAGTGCCTCAAGGATGATAAAAAGGGCTTTTTTGGGTGGGATATTATCTGCAGGTGTAAATACTTATGACTTAAAGCTTGCCACCCCTTCAATGGCAAAATGGCGGATGAAGACCCTTGGAGCTTCAATGTGTATATATTTCAGACAGTCCAATATATCTTCCACAGATACAGAAATAATTATTTCGGATGGCAATGGTATGCCTATAGATTCCAATACGGAAAAAAATATAGAAAGAATTTTCTTCAGGGAGAATTTTAGAAGGGCTACCCACGAAGATATAGGTAATCTAATCGACTTATCGCCTCGCTCCGATGAGTATATAAACAATATATATTCACAAATAGATCTTGATTGCATTAAAAGGGGCAATTTTAAGATTGTAATGGATCTTTTCAATGGTACAGGTTCTTCAATAATTCCAAATATTATGACAGGCGCTGGTGTAGAGCCTGTTGTTATAAATGCATATTTTGATGAAAAAAAACTATCAAGAAGCTTTAAGAGCATAAATGAATCAATGTCTCAGGTGTCAAGTATTATCAAATCCCTTAACGCTGATCTGGGTTTTATAATTTATCAAAATGCTGAAAGATTGCAGTTGTTTACGGATAAAGGGGAAGCGTTGGCTCATGAAGATGTCGTTATGTTAATATTAAAACTTCTTGATATGACTGCTGCTAAAAAGACCAAGGCTTATTTGCCTATAATGATGCCGACAGTTTTTGACTTTGGGCTTGAAAATGTGGAAGTCGTAAGAGGGAAATCTTCCGGGTTGAAATACGAGTTTTTGAATGAGTTTGACTTTATCGGCTGGGATAATCTCTACATGAGTTTTCCCCGTTATGCAGTTTGTCCTGATGCAGTTTTTAATGCCCTTAAAATTCTTGAGTTGCTTTCAAAGGCGGGGATTTCACTTAGTGAGGTAAAAGCAACAATCCCTGAATACTATTATGCCCACAGCATTATCAGCTGCCCTTTAAACAAAAAGGGCTATATTATGCGCAGAATGAGTGAAGATGCAATGGATAAGGACGCATCGTATGTGGATGGGGTGAAGATAAAGTTTCAGGACTCCTGGGTTTTGATGATTCCTGACCAGTTTTCAGCTGATGTACACCTTTATGTTGAGGCACAAAGTGAGGAGAAAAAAGAAAATTTGCTAAAAGAATACATTTCAAAAATTAATTTGTGGCTTTCGGAAGAGTAATGAAAAAGCTCTATTTGCAATTTATCTGGCACATGCATCAGCCTTACTATAAAGACCCTGAAACGGGGCAATATCTTTTACCATGGGTGTTTTTACACGGCACAAAGGATTATCTTGAAATACCGAGATATTATGAGCTTTATAATGCTAAAGGGACTTTCAACTTTGTCCCTTCACTGTTAAGGCAGATAAAAGACTACTGCAGTCTTGATGTCAATGACAGACTCATAAAACTAATAAAGGCTAACGATAAATTTTTACCCGAAAAAGATTATGAGTTTCTTGTGCCAGCCATGTTTATGGCAAACTTGCAAAATATGATTTCAAGGTCAGATAGATATAAAGAGCTTTATGAAAAATTTTCCAATGACAGGCATTCGCGGTTCAACTATCAGGAACTTCTTGATTTGAAAGTACAGTTTTTACTTGCGTGGACGGGAGAATTTATAAGGGAGGAATCGTCACTTATAAAATCATTAATTGTAAAGGACAGAGATTTTAATGAGGATGAGAAAGATTCTCTTTTGAAAATTTTGACAGGAAAGATCGGATATATTTTTGATTATTATAAAAAATTATACTCAAATAATAAGATAGAGCTTAGTGTAACTCCATACTACCATCCTATTTTCCCGCTTCTTCTTGATATGAAATCAGCACTTGAGGTAAAAAGAGACATAAAAATTCCGGAAAATGCGTTTTCATTGGAGGATGATGCAATCTGGAACCTTACGGAGGGATTAAAAGAATTTGAAAAATATTTTGGGATAAAGCCTAAAGGTGTATGGCCTGCTGAAGGTTCGGTGAGCAATAATGCAGTGTCAATTTTTGGTGATTATTTTAAGTGGTGTGCCACAGATGAAGACGTGTTGTCAAACTCCCTTAAAATTAATCTGAAACTCTCTGAAAATAGAAGCAATTTATATAAAAGATACATTTATTCAGACAAAAAAATATCTATATTTTTCAGAGACAAACATTTGAGCGATCTTATCGGCTTTGTATATTCAAAAATGGATGCAGTTGATGCTGCCTGCGACTTTATAAAAAAACTCAAAAATATTTACGACTTATGTGAACATGAGCCTGTTGTTACAGTTATTTTGGATGGTGAGAATGCATGGGAATTTTATAAGAAAAATGCTTCCGATTTTTTTCATGCACTTTTTGAAAGACTTATGAAAATTGAGTGGATTGAAACAGTTACTCCAACCGAAATGATAAAAAAGAATAACGATAATGCTGGGAAGCTGGGAAATATTGTTGCAGGGTCATGGATTTACGGCGATTTTACCACATGGGTGGGACACCCAGAAAAAAACAAGGCCTGGGAATATGTTTTCCTTGTTAAGAAAGATTTGATGAATTTTGAGAAAAATGGCTCACATATAAAAAATATTGATGAAGCCAAAAATAATTTGAGAGTAGCAGAAGGTAGCGATTGGTTCTGGTGGTATGGGGATGACCATTACACGTCACAGGCTGGTGTGTTTGATTATCTTTTCAGAAGCAATCTAATTGCAGTTTACAAAAAAATAGGCGTTAACCCACCATCATTTTTGTATGAGCCTATAAAGAAGCAGGATACGGCTTCGCAGAGAATTATATATCCGAAAAATTTTATTTCTCCTGACATAAATGGGGTTGTTGACAATTATTTTGAATATTTAGGTGCAGGGGAAGTAAATTTAAAATATGATATGTCTTCAATGAATATCGGAGAAAATATTTTATCAAAGATGCTGTGGGGATTTGACAGAGAAAATTTTTATATTATGCTTGATTTGAAGTTGGAAAATTTATCCATAGAAAAACTCTTTCTTGAGATAAAGCTTTTTAACTCTAATGACTATTTCTTGAAATACTATTTTGGTTCAAAAAATTTGATTTCAAATATTCCAGAAGGAGATTTTAATGTTTCATTTGAGACTGTTTTTGAAATGGGGGTTAGTCTCAATCTCTTTCACTCTAAAAGGGTAGATATCTTTTTTAGTGTATATGATGAAAAAAAACTTATTGACAAGGCTCCGCTATATTCACCATTAAGGTTGAATCTTTATAGTTTTAATATAAACGAATGGATTGTGTGAGGTCATTATGGGAATCCCGGTATTGTTTGGCATCCACTGTCACCAGCCAGTGGACAATTTTAGTAAAGTTGTTGATGAAATAATAGAAAAAAGCTATCGCCCTTTTTTTGAAAAGGTACTTCCTTTTAAGTGGTTTAAATTTTCAGTTCATTTTAGTGGATGGCTTCTTGATTATATAAGGGTAAATTCAGCGGATACTTTCAAAATGATGAAAAAACTTGCAGACGAGAATAGGATAGAATTTTTTACCGGTGGATATTATGAGCCGGTACTTTCTTCAATCCCTTCAAAAGATAGAATAGGCCAGATATTAAAGCTTTCTAAGTTTATAGAAAACTACTTTGGACAAAAGCCAAAAGGTTTATGGCTTACTGAAAGGGTATGGGACGCTGCCATTGTTCCGGATGTGGCAGAATGCGGTATGGAATATCTTATTGTTGATGATTACCATTTTACTTCCGTTGGATTTTTCAAAGATAGTCTTTACGGTTATTTCAACACAGAGCAGGATGGTGTCTTGATGAAGGTTTTCCCCATAGACCAGAAACTCAGATATCTTGTGCCTTTCAAAGAGCCGGAAATAATATCCGGATATCTTGATGAAATTGAAAGAAAGGGGGGCTTGTGCGGCTGTCTTTTTGATGATGGGGAAAAGTTTGGAGTCTGGCCAAAAACATATAAATGGGTATATGAGGATGGCTGGTTTGACAGATTTTTTGAACTTTTTGAGAAGTCAGAGCATAATTTTGAGCTTTTTTCTCATTTTGTCAAAAATATTAAACCAAACGGTTTTGCCTATCTGCCTGTGACCTCTTATATGGAAATGGGGGAATGGTCGCTATTTGCCGATAAGTTTATAGAGCTTAAATCACTGGAGAAATTTATAAAATCAACCGAATACAAAGAAAGTGCCGAAACATTTATAAAAGGTTCAATCTGGAAAAATTTCTTTATAAAGTATCCGGAGAGTAACTACATTCATAAGCGGATGCTTCATGTTTCCAAAATGAATGATTTTCAAGATGAGCATTTGACAGACCTCATTTACAGGGCACAGTGCAATGATGTCTTCTGGCATGGAATCTTTGGAGGTATTTACCTTCCCAATTTAAGGGATAATGCTTACAGATACATTATCGAGGCTGAAAGTATTCTGGATAGGAAACTGAATCTGTTAAATAAAGTGTATGAGCAGGATATTTTAATGGATGGATTTAAACAGGTAATAATAAATACAGAGAAAATTAAATATGTATACAATCCTGCTGTGGGGGCAGGGCTTGTTTTTCTTGATGTAAAGAAGTATGGCCTTAATCTGCTTAATACAATGAGCCGCCGTTTTGAGGGGTATCACAAACAACTGATTAGCTCTGACGAAATTAAGAATCAGGAGGACACAGGGATTTCAACAATACATGAAATAGATATAAATCTTACTGAAGAGATGAAGTCAAAGATTGCATTTGACTGGTATAACAGGCAATCTTTTATTGATCATTTTCTGGATGATTGGGATTTTTCGAAGATAAAAAGGTGTGAGTTTAAGGAAATTGGCGACTTTGTAAACAAAACATTTAAAAACGAAATTTTTGATGATTGCGTTGTCTTTACAAGAAGTGGAGGGATATACAGAGAAGGGGTAAAATACGATACGTCGCTTGGTAAAAAATTTATAAGAGAAGATGATAATATAATATTTGAATATGAGATCAGAAGTGAAGCTGAAAATCTGTTTTTTATGCTGGAATTTAATTTTCATTTTTTTGACAATGAAAATGTTTTTCTTGAAGGGTTAAAGGGTGAAGGTTTGCTTGAAGCTAAAAGGGTCTATAAAATTTTATCCAGAGATTCAAAATTGGGGATTGAAATAAATTTTCAAGATAAACTTCCTGAAAAAGCTGCCTTCTACCGTGTTGAAACAGTATCCCAGTCAGAGTCGGGTGCAGATCTTACCTTGCAGGGGGTAAGTCTTAATTTTATTTTTAAATTTGATAAAAATCTTAAATTTAAAGGGATATTTAAAGTTTTGGGGGTCTAATTGACTGAGATGCGATTTAACCCGATAAGCGGGGAGTGGATTCTTATATCACCTGACAGAGGTGAACGTGGGGATTATTTTCTAAAAGAGAAAGAGGACGAAAGTTTTGGTCCGGGAAATTGCCCATTTTGTCCGGGCAACGAAGGTATGATAGGAAAGATTATATATGGGATAAAAGATTATGAAAAACTTGCAGGTGAATATCTGTTAAAAGTTATCCCTAACAAATACCCTCTCTTTACCGTGGAGCAGGATAAAATTTCTTATTCTGTTGGTACCTATGATTATCATTCTACAGTTGGAGCGCACGAAGTAATAATAGAAAGCAGAGAGCATAATCTAAAGCTAAGTGAATACTCAGACAAAATGTGGTTTAATATATTTAATGCTGTCAAAGAAAGAGGGAATGATTTGAGCAGAGATATACGTATAAAATTTATTTCATTTTTTAAAAATTACGGATTTTTAGCTGGCGCTACAATGAAACACCCCCATTCTCAAATTGTAGGGATGCCTGTGGTTCCACACAGAGTGACTGAAGAGATTCAAAGGGGGATGGAGTTTTATGAAGAAAAAGACAGATGCCTTTTCTGTGATGTTTTAAGGTTTGAATCAGAAAGTGAAAGAAAACTGTTTGTAACCGAGCATTTTATTTCATTCATTCCATATGCATCAAGATACCCTTTCCAGGTGGAAATTTATCCTAAAAGGCACAGTCATAATTTCTTTGAAATAACCGATGTACAGATCAATGACCTGTCACTTATGCTGATAAAAATATTTCAGGCTTACAATGAACATTTGGGAGATATCCCGCTTAATATGGTTTTGTACAGTTGTCCTGTAAACCTGGAGGGGCCGATGCATGAGAAGTTGAAGCATATAAATTTGTTTTACCATTATCACATAAAAATAATTCCAAGGATTAACAAATACGGTGGAATTGAGTGCGGCTTTGGTCTTCATGTAAACCCGGTTGCACCGGAATTTGCAGCAAAGGTTTTGAAAGGTGAAAAATGAATATTGTCCATATTACAAGTGAGGTTTATCCGTTTTCAAAAACAGGTGGTCTTGCTGATGTTTTATATTCTTTGCCTGTTGCCCAAAGGAAAATGGGTAACAAAGTCTATGTGATATCACCACTTTATAAGAATATACTTAAAAACTTTGAAGATATAAAATTTAGCGGCAGAAAGACATGGGTGGACACAGAGCTTGGTATCTACGAATTTGGTATTTTTACCACTGTCAAAGAAGGCGTCACTTTTATTTTTTTATCAAACCTTTTTCTGTTTGAAAGGGGGGGATACTACGGGAAAGATGGGGCGGATTACGAAGATAATTTTTTAATATTTGGTGCTTTTTCAAAAGCTGCACTTAATTTGGTCAAATACTTTATAGGCAAAACAGACATAATACATTGCCATGATTGGCAGGCAGCCCTGGTGCCAGCGGTGGGGAAGACAGAATTTTACGATATAAATGCAAAGTATTTTTTTACTATACACAATCTTGCTTTTCAGGGGATCTTTGATTTTGATAATGTGTTAAAATTGAAGATTGATCCATGGCTGTGCGGCCTTGAATGTCTTGAATTTTACGGCAGGGCAAACTTTTTGAAGGCTGGAATTGCCATGGCAGATTTTGTGACAACGGTAAGCCCCACTTATGCCAAAGAGGTGTTAAGACCTGAATATGGTTTCGGGCTTGATGGGTTTTTGAATAAACACAAAGGTAAGTTTGCCGGGATATTAAACGGGCTTGATTATAACGTATGGAATCCTGCCACAGACAAATTTATATTTGATAATTATGATGAAAAAAACATTTCCGGAAAGTTTACCAATAAAGCAAAACTCTGCAATTTGTATAATTTGGATGAGCGATTGCCCCTTTTTGGATTTGTATCCAGATTTACGGAACAAAAAGGGATATATTTGATTATTGATGCTTTAAATGAGACATATTTTGGTGCAAATTTTATTTTTCTTGGTGATGGTGATATTTTCGCCAGAAGCAGGCTCAAGTTGATTGAAAATAAACCAAATATCCGGATTGTTTATGGCTATAATGAAACGCTTAGCAGAAAAATTTATGCTTCATCCGACTTTTATCTTATGCCTTCAAGGTTTGAGCCCTGTGGTATTTCTCAATTAATAGCAATGAGATATGGGGCTGTTCCTGTGGTTAGAAGCACCGGCGGTTTGGTTGATACGGTAGTGGATGTAGGTAGTGACAATGGACACGGCATAGTTTTTGATAATTATACTGTAAGTGACCTTAAAAATGCAATCAATAGAGCAGTCAATATGTATATTGAAAAAAAACTTGAACCCCTCATTTTAAAAAATATGAAAAAAAATTATTCCTGGGTGAAATCGGCACAGGAGTATGTTAAACTGTATGAAAAAGTTTTAAATATATAGGAGGGTGTCGTGAAACTCAATAACCTGAGTAAAAAGCAGCTTTATGAAAGGGCAAAAGAGCTTGGTATAAAAGGGCGAGGCAAAATGACAAAAAGTCAACTTATAAGCGCCATTTCTCAAGTCTTAATGCCGAATAAGCTGGTGGAAAAATCTGTCGACGAAGCCAGGATTCACTTTTATCAGCTTGGTTATGAATCAGCAAAAGAGAATGACGAAAAACAGGGGAGTTTGCAGGAAAATATAGAGTTGCCCGTAAAATATAATTTTGATTATATTTTTGTTTTGCCTGTAAATCCAAGCTCGGTACATGTTTTTTGGGAAGTCACTGAGAAAACAATTAAAACTATTGCCTATGAAAATAATATAAGTGAATTATTTTTATGCTTGAGAATATTGAGTGATAACGATGAATTTATCATAAGAAATATTTCTGATATGGGAAACTACTATTTTAGTCAGGAAGCCCTTGTAGACAAAAATGTATGGGCGGAAATTGGTCTTTTGAGCGGCCGGGAGTTTTATGCTATTTCTGTGAGCAATTACGTCAAAATGCCTTCAAATTATGTGAGTATTCAAGAAGATGTAGTATTTATGCAAGTTAAGGAAAATATTGCAAAAATTATAGATATTTCTCTTGGTAATGATGAGCATAGACCTGACAGCAGCCAGATTGCAAAAAATTTTTTAAAGACAATATATTCATCGAATAAAATAAGAGGGGAAAAATGAAAAGTTATTGGATGCTTGTTTTACATTCTCACCTGCCTTTTGTAAAACACCCTGAATACGATTATTTTCTTGAGGAACACTGGCTTTATGAGGCAATTACAGAGTGTTATGCGCCAATGTTGCTCAACTTTGAAAAACTTAAAAGTGAAGGGAAAGATTTCAGACTTACAATATCAATGACTCCGCCACTTTGCGAGATGCTGAGTGACGATTTTCTTATGGACAGATATTTGAAGTATCTTGACAGGACGCTTACGCTTTGCAAAAAAGAGATGAAAAGGACTGCAAACGATTTTGAGTTTAACCGTCTTGCCGAATTTTATTATGAGAGGATAAAACGGATAAAAAATTATGTTTTTGAAGAGTTAAACGGTAATATTTTACATGGTTACAGGAAGTTTCTTGACCTTGGGAATATAGAAATAATTACCTGCGGGGCTACCCATGGGTTTTTGCCCTTTATAAGTGTAAATGACAGGGCAGTGAATGCTCAGATAAAGGTGGCGGTGGAATCTCACAAAAAGCATTTTGGTCAATATCCAGAAGGGATATGGTTACCTGAGTGCGCTTATTATGAGGGGCTTGATAAAATCTTACAAAAAAATGGTATAAGATACTTTTTTGTTGATACACATGGAATAATTTTCTCAAAGCCAAGACCGGTTTATGGTGTTTACGCACCGGTTTATACATCTGAAGGTGTCGCTGCATTCGGTAGGGATGTTGCATCTTCAAGACAGGTCTGGAGCTCAAAAGAGGGGTATCCCGGTGACTACAATTACAGAGATTTTTACAGAGACGTAGGTTATGACCTTGATTTTGACTATATAAAAGACTATATCGTTCCTGACGGCACAAGGGTATTCACTGGGCTTAAATATTATAAAATTACGGGGAATACCGAGCACAAATTGCCTTATAACCCGGAAGCTGCTTTCAATAAAACCATTGACCATGCAAGACATTTCCTTCATGAACGCATCAAATTTGCTGAAGAGGTTTCAAAATATATGGACAGGCCACCACTGATAGTATCTCCGTATGATGCTGAACTGTTTGGGCATTGGTGGTTTGAAGGACCAGATTTCATTTACAATCTTTTTAAAGAGATGTCCTATTCTGATGATATTGTCCCTATTACTCCAATGAAATATCTCAATGAATTTGAGACAAACCAAGTTGTAAGACTCAACCCTTCGTCCTGGGGGGACAAAGGTTATTTTGAAGTCTGGTTAAATGGCACAAACGACTGGATTTATAGACATATTGTGAATATCGGCAATTTTATGACAGATGCAGCAGAAAAATTTAAAGACAGTAATGACGAAAGGGTGATAAGGTGTCTTAATCAGATGGCAAGAGAACTTCTACTTGCCCAGAGCAGTGACTGGGCCTTTCTTATGACCACAGGGACTGCAATTGAATATGCCACAAGGCGTACAAAGGAACATATTCACAATTTTATGAGACTTTACAATATGCTTGCGAAAATGGATCTGGATTATGAGTTTTTATCCAGTCTTGAATTTAAAAATAGCATTTTTTCAGATATGGATTTAAGGAAGTTTTACATTTAACATGGTTTGAAAGGTGAGTAGGTGAGTGGGTGAATAGGTAAATCGGTGGATCGGTGAGTAGGTGAATGGGTGAATAGTTTATACTAAGGGCGGGGGAATTCCCCCGCTTTTTTATTTATTTTCCTCTACCACCGCCATGACCACCACCGGAGCCGCCTCCATTTCCACCGCTGCCGTCACTACTTCCAGACCCACCTGAGCCACTGCCTCCAGCACTACCACCGCCATATCCGCCAGTTCCCATGCCATTTGACATACCACCCATTTGTCTATATCCTCCACCAGAAAGACCCTTACCAATATCCTGTCCACTCATCCCCTTTTGAAAACCATTTTGCATATTTCTTGCAATCTGGTTAGCGTCCATTGTTTTTGCCAGGCTTTTAAACCTCTGCCTGACTTCTGCAAGTTCATTGGCCTTATACCCTTTTTCAATGGCTGCAGTCATAGTTTGTTCAATTTGCGGCGAATCGACTCTTGCCCTTGCCATATCTTTAAGGCATTCTGTTATTTCTGTGGCAAGTTCAGAATTTTCCTTTACCCTGTCTTTCGACATAACCCTCTCAGCAGTTTGCGTTTGTAGCCCTGCAGCCAGAGCATCAGCCAAATTTGCCATCATTTTTTGTTTCTGCTCAACAGGGGCATTTATCTGAGCGGAGATTTTTTTTGCGTATTCAAATCTTTCTGTAAGTTTGTTTAATGCCTGCTGCATCTGCTGCTCATTGACTTTTTTTGCAAAGCCTTCCATAACTTTCTCTGCCAGTGGCTCGGCAGGGATTCCGTTTTGATATGCCTGTCTCATTTTACTTAAAATCTGTGCTTTTACCTCTTCTGTCATTTTACTTTGAACAATTTGCCCGTAAGCATTAAGCATTGTCTGATTGTTCAGCCCCATTGAAATATTTGTCTGAAGTTGCTGTCTTACCATTTCTGATGCCTTGTCGAGCACTGCAGTTTCTGAAACTTCTGCAAGGCAGATTGTTGAAACGAAAAGTATTGCAAATAGTGTGGTGATTTTTTTCATATCAAGCCTCCTCTTTTTCTTTATAAACTGTTTGAAGATCAAAAAGGTTACATGGCAAAGATGCAGCTGTATCCCCCAAAATCATCATACTCTATAAAGGGGCAATCTACCTTTATTAAACCTTTTTCTTCGGTAAAAAAATATTTGAAGTCTTTCGATTTTTTAATGCTGAAATAATAGACGCCATTTTCTTCCTTCATTTCGTGGGGCATAAACCCATCAACGCTGTAATGAAAATATGGTTTGCTGTCGTTTCTTAGTGTGAACAAGATTTTATCGTTATCAACCTTTACATTATATTTTGAACACCCTGTAACCAAAAAAAGCAGAATAACAATAACTCTCGATATCATATCAAACCTCAAGAACTGAATTAATATTGCCAAAGTCATCTTTTTCTATAAATGCAGCTGTAGGGTCGGCTAAAACATTATCATCTGCAAATATAGAGTATTTATGTTCACCTTCGGGAATTGACAAGGTTAGTTCCCAGTAACCGGAATTATTGATTTTTTTCATTGGAATTTTTTGCCAGTTTGTAAATGTACCTGAGATTTCAACTTTATTGGCATTATCATTGAAAATAACAAATCTGTATTCCTTGAGATTTTTGGCGGCAGTAATTTGTTGGGGAGAAAATGCAACTTTACTTATTCCAAAAAAGGAAAGTGCAATTAAAAGAAGTGCTGCAACAGCAATTTTGTAATTGAAATAAAAAGCTCTTTTAAGTTTTAAATCGGGGATATTATTTTTTTTGATTTTTTCGATGAATTTAATCTCTGATTCAATGAATTTTATAGCTTCATCATAAAACTCATCATCATTTTTTACATTAATTACAAAATCTTTTTTTTCCGGAAGACTAAGCTCATCGTCAATAAATTGACTTATTAAAATCTCTTTCATCTTTGACCCCCATTGATTTTTTGCTGTATCTTTTTTCTTGCCCTGAATATTTTTACCTTTATATTGGCTACGCTCATACCTGTAACCTTACTTATCTCCTCATACTTTAGACCGTCAACTGCGCTCATGAGAAAAACCTGCTTTTCGTCATCCTCCAGCATTCTCAAAAGGGCTTCGGCTTCAAGCCTTGCATCATCTTCATTGTTGTAATTGAGGTTTATGTCTTCGATGGCAAGATGCTTTTTGTTTTTGTTATAGGCATCTATAAATAAATTTTTTCCAATTTTGTACAAAATTCCCGGAGACAGATTTTCTGTGTAATTTTTCAAAATTTTGTAATATGTTTCCTGAAAAATATCGTCCGCAAAATCACTGTCACGGGTAAGTGATAAAAGATAATTATAAAAACCTCTCTTTGTCTTTTCAAAAAAGTTATGAAAATGGTTCATAAGTATAAAATGGGTGGCTTTGCCACCCGGTAATTATTTTTGAGCTGCGCCAAAACCCGTACCATCTTTGGGTTGGGGGTTTGTACCGTCACCAAAACCTTTCCCGCTGCCATCAAGTGCTCTATCCCCTGTTTTAAAGCCATTTTGAGAGGATGTGCCTTTGTAAGAGCCCATAGCCTGGCTTGATTTACCGCTTGAATATCCTTTGCCAAAGCCTTTTGTTTTGGCAAATACAGATACACCGGAGAATGTTAACAAAACTACCGCTGCTAAAGCAATGATTTTTTTTATTTTTTCTACCTCCTTGTTATTTATACCCCAATAACTGTTGAATAATCAAAAAGGTTACAAGAAAAATTAAAAATTGTTGGCATTTTAGTTGCTAAACTTCAGACAGGAGGAAACCATGAGGAAAGTTTTTCATATATGTTTTTTGTGTTTCGTGACAGTTTTGTTTGGTTGCAGCAATGTGGTTACAAAGAATACCTTCAATAATACGCAAAATCTTATTTTAAAACCAAATTCAGGATTTTTGCTAATGGCAGCACTTATTGAGATGAATACAAATTTTTCTTCTCTTATATTTGATAAAACAAAAGCAAAATTTGAAGATTACAGGGTCAGTGTCAGTGACAAGATTGTTGCGGACTCCAAAATATTTGTTATTCCTCCAAAAGATATAAGCGGAGAGTATGATTTTGAAATGAAAAGTCTGATGGAAAATATAATTTCACTGAACAAGCTTGGGACTTTGGCCAAATCTGCTGAAGATGCTGACTATATAATGATACTAAACTTTGAAGAATCCGTTACCAAAATCTTCGGAAAAAATTTCATCAGGGAAGAGATTACCGTATTTAACAATCACAACGCGGTTATTTCAAATGCTACCGTAACAGTATTTTCAAATAGTGATGAAAATTTCTTCTATTTTCAAACAAGACCGGCAAGGCCTGTAAGCTACTTGAAAATAAAAGGTTTGCAATATTTAATCGAAAAATCATTCCCCGAAATGTTTAAGTTTAAAAAAGGGGGCAAAAATGCTTAATGGACTTTATGTGGCAGCAAGCGGCATGCTGCAGATGGAGAAGAAACTTGACATAATAAGCAATAATCTTGCGAATATCAATACAGCGGGATTCAAGATGGATACCCCAACATTTGACCAGTATCTTAAGAAAGAAAATGAATTTCCTTATGATGCGATAAGGGACAGCAGATATAACCAGACTATTAACGCAGTTTCAAAACTTTCAGAAATTTACACAGATTTTTCTGCTGGCAATATAAAACAGACGGGCAATAAATTTGATTTTGCTTTAAACAATAAAGATGTGTTTTTTGCTGTTGACACCCCCTTTGGGATAAGATTTACCAGAGCAGGCAATTTTACAATTGATTCAGACGGATACCTTGTTACGCAGCAGGGTTACAAAGTTTTATCCAGAAATGTTGAAAATAACGAAGGGATAAGGATACCAAACGGCAATGTTGAGGTACTTTCAAACGGGAATATTACGGTTGATGGTGCAGTGTTGGATACCCTTTATCTTGTGGAATTTGAAGATAAGACCAAACTTCAGAAAATTGGTTACAACCTTTTTGCAGCAATAGACACACTCCCTGTGGAGTCGGAAAATCCTAAACTTATGCAGGGCTATGTTGAAGAGAGCAACATAAACCCCGTCAGAGAGATGGTTAATATGATTGGCACACACCGTGCATTTGAAACGTATCAAAGGGTAATAAGGACAATTGATACGTTGAATGAAAGAGCAGCAAACGAACTTGGAAAAATAGGTTAACAGGAGGATAAATTATGTTAAGAGCACTCTGGACCGCGGCAAGCGGAATGACTACCCAGCAGATTAATATTGACAATATTGCCAACAATCTTGCCAATGTAAACAATGCAGGATTCAAAAAATCAAGAGTAAATTTTCAGGATTTGCTGTATCAGGAAATGCGACCTGCTGGAGCTGTAACTGCTACCGGCATTTCTCACCCCACAGGTATTCAGATTGGTCTTGGTTCAAATGTAGTGGCTACTGAAAAGATTTTTACTCAGGGGAATTTTCAGCAGACAGGAAATATGCTTGATATAGCAATTGAAGGGGATGGATTTTTCCAGGTAACCCTTCCTGATGGAAATATCGGTTACACCAGGTCAGGTTCTTTTAAACTAAACAGTGATGGGGATATTGTGACTCCTGAAGGCTACTTGCTTGAGCCAGCTATAAATATTCCTGAAAATGCTACAAGTATTACAATAGGTACAGATGGGACTGTTTCTGTGACACTGCCTGGTGAAGCAGAAGCAGCTGAAGTAGGCAACATTGAGCTTGCAAGATTTATAAATCCTGCAGGACTAAAGGCAATTGGGAATAACTTGTTTGTTCAAACCGGGGCAAGTGGAGAGGCAGTAACAGGTGTGCCTGGAGAAGATGGAATAGGTACAATTGCTCAGGGTGTGCTTGAAATGAGCAATGTAAACGTTGTAGAAGAGATGGTAAATATGATTACCGGCCAGCGTGCATATGAAATCAATTCAAAGGCTATCCAGACCGGTGATCAGATGCTGCAAATAGTAAACAACTTGAAGTAATTTTAGGGGAAAATATGTTAAGGGTGCTTATTTTTATCTTTCTGACAAGCAGTTTGGTGTTTGCTGAAATTAAAGTGGATACCGGCTGCGTTTATCTTGATCAGATTGATAAAATGTTTTCCCATGAACCGGTTTATTGCGGAATCAAATATAATGAAGATGTAAATATTTATTTGCCCAAAGTTGCGAAGATTTCAGGGGTAGATATCAAAATTTTAAGGCAAAAGTTTCCGGAAAAAATAGCAGTAAAAAGGAATGGCGTAATGATAGAGGAAAAAGAAATTCTTGAAGAGATTCAGAAATTTCTCAAAGAAACCTATACTCAGTATGTGTTTGATATTAAAAAGTTTAATTACAACAGAAAGGTTTTTACCGACAAAAAGGGGAATTTTAAGATTAAGATTGAAGATATTCCATTTGGTTCCACAAATATATATATCGATAATGGTGAGGATGTTTACAGATTTTATGCCTATATTGAAACGTACAAGCAAGGGTATGTGGCCACGAGCAGAATAGGCAAGGGGCAGGAATTCAAAAACAATTATACAAAACAGCTTGTAAATATAACAAATATAAGAGAATTATTGGCTGATAATCTGGAGAATAAGCTGGCAAATTCTACTATTTTTGCAGGCAGGCCGATACTTAAAAAAAATGTATATTCAAAACCAGATATTTTAAAGGGGGAAAGGGTAAAAATTCTTTATAAGAATGAAAATATTTCTGTTTCAACTTCTGGTGAAGCCCTTGAAGATGGCTACATTGGGGAGAAGTTACAGGTAAAAAATTCCATGTCAGATAAAGCCCTTATTGCTGTTTATAAAGGAAACGGCGTGGCAGTTGTACATTTCTAAGCAGGCAAAAAATTCTTGAAAAAATTGGCATCAAATGTGCTATTTCAAAGCAGAAGAAATGCTTTGAGGTGCTATATGAAGAAATTTTTTCTTTCTCTGCTGATAATTTATATGTTGTTGTCCGGATGTTCAAAGAAGCCGGAAGTAACTTCAAATGTATCAAAGTTAAATTATAATGAAGAGGTTGCAAAGTATAACAATGCTCTGAAGCAAAAACAACCTTCTGCTTCACTCTGGGCTGATGTGGGCAATTCCGGTGCAATGTTTCTTGATTATAAGGGTAGGTCTCTTGGAGATATAATTATTGTCAAAATTGTGGAATCTTCTTCTGCGAGCAATTCAAACTCTACCAAGACTACGAAGACAAGCAGTTACAATAGCGGAATTACAAATTTGCTTGGACTTCCTTTGAACATGGGGATGACAAATTTTTTAAATAAAGGCAATGCATTTGACCCGACTGTTGCAGCGGATACTTCCAATTCTTTTAATGGCAGCGGAGCAAAACAGAAGTCTGATAAAGTAACAGCAACAATTGCTGCAAGGATTGTGGATATTCTTCCATCAGGAAATCTGGTTATAGAAGGCAATAGGGAGATTCTGGTGGACCAGGAGAAGCAGACTATTTCCGTAAAAGGGATAATCAGACAAAAAGATATCGACGCAAGCAATACGGTACTTTCTACATCGATTGCTGATGCCCAGATTACTTACACTGGCAAAGGTGTTTTAAGCGATGCAAACCGCAAAGGGTGGCTATCAAGTGTAATAGACTGGGTATGGCCATTTTAGGGAGGGACGTTATGAAAAAGTTTATAATTTTGATAATATTATTTCTATTTGAATCAGTTTCAATTGCAGGGATAAAAATCAGGGATATGGCAACAATTGAAGGGGTAAGGGATAATCAGCTTATAGGTTATGGATTGGTAGTAGGGCTTAATGGGACAGGGGATAAATCAGGTACAGAATTTACAATACAATCGCTGGTAAATATGCTCGACAGGATGGGTATTACGGTTGATAAGGCCAAAGTTAAGGTAAAAAATGTTGCAGCTGTGATGGTTACTGCAAAACTATCTCCATTTGCGGCAGCAGGCTCAAAGTTAGATGTGGTGGTCTCTTCAATTGGTGATGCCAAAAGCCTTGAAGGTGGGACACTTCTTCTTACTCCACTGTCAGCTCCTAACGGACAGATTTATGCTGTAGCCCAGGGGCCTATTTCAGTAGGTGGGATGAATGTTTCTGCTGGAGGTGCAGGGGCAGTGAAAAATCATCCTACTGTGGGCAGAATACCCAATGGTGCTTTAATAGAAAAGGAGATACCTTTTAATTTGAGCAACGAATATCTTACATTAAGTTTCAACAATTTAAGCATTTCCAATATTGTAAAAGCCAAAAACCTTATAAATAAATATTTTGATGAGGAAGTAGCAGCAATAGTCAATCCTACCACTGTGAAAGTTGTTGTGCCGGAACAGTACAGAGATAACTATTATGAGTTTGTTGACAAAATTTTGGGGCTTGAAATCCAGCCGGAGACATTTGCAAAAGTTGTGGTGGATGAAAGAACAGGGACTATTGTAATGGGATCAGATGTAAGAATCTCTACCGTGGCAGTTTCCCACGGTAATTTGACAATAAAAATTACTAATACTGTTGAGGTTTCCCAGCCGGCACCTTTGTCTGAAGGGCAGACAGTTGTCACAAATAACCAGGAAATTCAGATTGAAGAAGAGGATGCAAAGCTGATGATGATACCGGAAGGGGTCAGGATAAGTGACCTTGTAAAGGCTCTCAATGCTATAAAAGTTTCTCCAAGAGATTTAATAGCGGTATTGCAGGCAATAAAAGCTGCAGGCGCTTTACAGGGTGAGCTGGAGGTAATCTGATGATAGAAAAAATAAATTTTGAAAATGTTAATGCATCTGACCTGCAGAAAAAGAGATTGGACAAAGCCTGTGAAGAGTTTGAGGCTCTGTTTTACAGTATTATTATGAAAAGCGGAAGGAAAGGGGGCTTTGAATCAGGGCTTTTAAAAAAATCTGAAGGTGAGAAAATATTTACAGAAATGATGGATTACGAAGTTTCCAGAATAGCTGCGGAAAATTCAAGGGGCGGGATAAAAGAGATGTTAATAAATTTTTTCAGGGAAAATAATTCATTTGTAGCCGGAAAAAAATACACAGATGAAGGTAAAAATAGCCTGGAAAATTATAAAAACGGCTTAAAAATAGTGGCATAGAATTTGAATATAATAATTTGAACTTTAAAAGGTTGTAATTTTTGTTAAAGTATTTTAAAATTCTGCCGATTATCCAGTTGTGACTGGAGGAGATTATGAGAATTGAAGACAAACCGAATGCTCTTTACGGGAATGTTAGCAGTACTGTCAAGAAGGATACTGAGCAGTCAAAGACTGGTTCGAGACAAAAGGCTCAGGAAGACAGGGTGGAGCTATCCTCCTTTCGCAAAGTGGATAACCTTGTTGAAAGGGTGAAATCATCTCCTGAAGTAAGAGCCGAGAAGGTAAGCGAAATCAGGAAGCAGATTGAGTCAGGCACCTACGATTTCTCCGGCAGAAAAGTGGCAGAAAAGATTGTTAATACTGCTGTAGACGACCTGTTTTAAAGTTCATTAAAACTAAAGACGGAGGAAAATATGGAAACAATCCAGAACCTTATTGGTGTGCTCAAAAGTCAACTGAAGCTTCTTGAGGAGCTTAACTCAATAATAGAAAAAGAAAAATATTATATTACCCATTGGGAAATAGACAGGGTTATAGAAACTGTCAAACAGAAAGATACGGTTATATATAAAGACAGAGTTTTAGATGAGGCCAGGGAGAAATACATCAAAAAATACTGCCTTATGAATGGACTAAGCGGAAATAATCTTAATGATTTAATTGAACATCTTGAGGATTCTCCTGAAAAAAGTGAGATAGTAGAGCTTAAAAATAAATTAACGGAGCTTGCCGCAAAAACGCACAATGAAAATCTTGCGATAAAAATGCTGTATTCAACAAATCTCAGACTGATTTCTGACTTTTTTGATAAAATCGGGGTTACAACCGGAATCTCTTACACCAGCAACGGGACAAAGGCAGCAAAACTTGCTTCATTTACAAGAAGCGCTTAGAGGATAATATTATGTCTAATATATTCGGTACGCTATACACCGGCGTGTCCGGTCTTATGACATCTCAGGCGGGTATAGAGATTACAGGCCACAATATTGCCAATGCCAACACAGAAGGTTATTCAAGGCAAAGGGCTGTAATTCAAACCCAAAATCCACTGCTGGTAACTCCTGGACCTTTTGGGAGAGGCGCAAAGCTTGAGTATGTGGAGAGAACATATGACGAGGTTTTGGCAAACAATTTGAGACGTGAAAACACATCGCTGAGCTACTGGTCAGCATTACAAACATCTCTTGACGAAGTAAAAGTGTATTTTAACGAACTTGAAAGTGGCTCAGGCCTTGGAGATGCGCTGAAAGAATATTTTAACGCCTGGCAGGATCTTGCGAGCACTGCACCTGATAATTCAGATGAATCGCAGGTTAAAAAGATAGAGCTTGTGAACAAGACAGAAACGTTGGCCACAAAGATTCAGGATAGTTATGCCCAGATTGAGTCCATAAGGGAAAATTCAGACTTGAAGATTGAACAATATGTAAATGAGATAAATGATATAGCAGAAAGCATAAGACAGATAAATATTCAAATAGGAAAGGTGGAATCCGGTGGCGACAGAGCCAATGATTTCAGAGATCAGAGAGATTTGCTTTTAGAGAAACTGTCAGACTATGTCGACTTTAATGTTCATGAAAGAAGTGATGGGCAAATAGCGGTGCTTGTGGGTGGAAATACCCTTGTAGATTCAGATGTTACCAACAAACTTTATGCTGTGAAAAATGAGAATAACAGCAATCATTATGATATCTACTGGGGTTCAAGAGTTTCAAATGAGCCAATAGTGGATATTACATCAAGAATTTCAGGCGGCAAGGTGGCAGCTGAAATAAAGTTGAGAGACAGCATCCTTACTGAATACACTGACAAACTGGACAAACTTGCTCAAACACTCATTGAAGAAACAAACAGGATACATTCAACAGGGCTTGGAATTGAGAGGTTTGACTCCATTACTTCTTCAAATGGTGTTTACAACCCCACTTATTCATTTTCGAGAGACCTTGGCAAGTTTCCCTATGATGTAAATGAAGGGACTTTCAGGATTGCCGTTTACAATAGTGAGGGAGAGATTTCAGACTATTATGATATAGATATAGACCCTGAAGAGGATAATCTTCTTTCTGTCATAGAGAAGATAAATTCTGCTGACGGCAATGCTTTTGGCGGTAGAATTTCTGCGCAGATTTCTGCAGGAAATAGCATTAAAATAACTTCTGAAGAGGGGTATACATTCTCTTTTACTGAAGATACTTCAAACTTTCTTGTTGCATCGGGATTATATGGATATTTTAGTGGAAGTGGTGCCAGAGATATAAAGTTAAATGACCTTATAAAAAATAATCCAAATTTTATTGCCACAGCAAAATCCACTGCAGCAGGGGACAACACAAATGCTCTTGACATTGCGAATCTGAAATTTAAAAATGTGGTGGACAGCAACTATTCAATAGACGAATTTTATTCGGTATTTACCACCACCATTGCAGCTGATAAAAATCAAATTGATGTATTCTACAATGCAAAAAAACAATCCGTTGATCAGTTTACAATAAAGCTTGAGCAGGTAAGGGGTGTCTCAATCGATGAAGAGTTTACCAATCTGATAAAATTTCAAAAAGCTTATGAAGCAAATGCAAGATTTATAACTGCTGTGGATCAGATGATAGACAGGCTTATAAACGGTGTCGGAGTTGTAGGAAGGTAGAGGTGAACTATGAGAGTAACATTTAATCTATTGCCTTTTAAATATCTGTCCAGTCTTGAAAATTCTCTTACAAAACTTACTGAGAGTAATGAGAAGGTAACGGTAGGAAGGACACTTTTAAAGCCTGAAGATAGTCCAACAAATTATGTTAGTGCAATTAACATTCAAAGGACTATTGATGAAGCGGAGCAGTTCAAGACAAATGCAGAAAGTGCGCTGACATGGATAACAAATACTGATAATGAACTACAAAGGGCAATAGATTTGCTGAGCCAGGCCAAGAATCAGTATGCGATTGCAGGGGCAAATGACAGTCAGAGTGCCACGAGCAGGAAGGCTCTTGCCGGGGATGTAAAAAATATTCTTGATTCCATGGTTGATATTGGGAATGCAAATTATATGGGGAGATATATATTTGCAGGTTTTCAGACCGAGACAACACCTTTTGAGGCTGATGCAAGAGAAATTTCTTCTGTTACTTCAACAAATTCTCAGCTTGAAGTTTATACCAGAAAAGTGTTTGGAGATATGCCGGAGCCTGACGAAGGGCAATACACTATTTTACTAAACAAGGATTCAAATACCGATAAAGTAACAATCACTGTATATGATAAGGATAACAATAAACTTTTTCTTGATTCAAACGGCAGCGATGAAACAGCAAAAGGGGGAAACAGGACAGCGACTTCCCTTACGGTGATGTATGAGCCTGGAAAGGTTGTAAATACGGGGCTTGGCTTTGCCGTAAAATTACCGGAAAATGATTTTAATGACAGCAAAATAAGTTTTTATTTCAAACCCGGAGATGATATCAGATATCATGGCGACCTGGGGAAAATTAATACAAAAATCGGTTACAATCAGGAAGTGACCCTAAATTTGACAGGGAAAGAAGTTTTTCTTGAGGCAGACAGAATTTTAAAATCCACAAGATACAATACAGTAAAAGGGCTTGGAATCACATCTACTACAAAATTTTCCCAGATTGACAGCGCAAATTTGGGGGACGCTGACTATATAGATATTTCAGGCACAGACCACTACGGTTTTAAAGTAGGTGTAGCAAAAGCTATCTCCCCAAATTCAGTTAATCTTGACATGACTGATAAAAGCGAGACACAAAGGTCTGTATTGCTGAAATATGCAGGCAAAGATTATCTGCTTACAATGGATAAGAGGGCTTATAAAGATATAGATGATATTGTTTTCAGCCTTAATAGAATGCTTGAAAGTGAAGGGCTTGGAAATGAGATTGAGGCAAGTGCAGATGGGGATAAAATACTTTTTACCTCTGTTCGCACCGGAAATATGGTCAATTTTGAAATTTACGGTTCAAAAGATAACACTCTTGGATTTGAAGGGAATATTCAGGTAAGTGACGAGATAACATTGACTGGAAGTGCCAGTGCAACATTTATTACACCTAATCTAAGCAGTGTAACAGCAAATTTTTCATCTTTCGACGAGGCATCAATCGAGTCAGGGCTATCGTCAATTGGCAACTATGCCATTATCAACCCTTCTTACACATCGGCAAACTCAACATTTAAAGTGGTAACTTTTGACCAGAATAACAAGTATGAGGCTAAGGGGAAAGATACAAGATTTGAAATCAATTATGACGATTTTGATACAAAAAATAAAGTATCGGTGACTTTGTCATCTGTGAGCACATCAACTGCATCAGCAACTGAGTTTATAATTAACGGTGAAAAAATTGCTTTTACACCTGTTGATGAAAATTCCGATGGGAATGTTGAAAAATTCGAAATAAAAAATGCTCTGGATAAAGCCCTTAAAGATAAAGGACTTAACTTTAATATTTCGTATGAGATTTCAAATTTGAGCATAGGTGCCACAAGCACATTTGACATCACATTCAATCTGGAAAATGTTAATTACGGCTCGGACACTTATCTTGCAGTAGAGCATGGTGGACAGTTTAAATATGACAATGCATACGGAGATAATTTCCCCGTTGCAACTGAGAAGAGAATCAGTGATCTGCTTCAATTTGTTGAGGAGCTATACGACTATACAGTTGATGCTAAAGTGGAAAATGGGAATATTTATGTCAATGACTTACGCTCAGGGCAGAGTAAATTTACGCTAAGGTTTGCAGAAAGCAACAAAGGACTTGGTTATCCTGAAGTCAACAGGAATGTTACTGTCCTTGGAAAATATACAGGTGGCAGCGACGATTACTGGAAGGTAAATGTAGTAAATAATGCGGGCGCTCTTGATATTTCTGTTACAGACAAAAAAGGTGCCACAATAATAAGCAAAACCGTTTCCAATTACGATGGTAGCCCGATAGAGCTTGGCTCAGGAGTTTCAATAGTCATTGACTCAAACAGCAGCCAATCTTTTGATTTGAGCCTTAAGGCAAATTCAAGTTTTAGCCTTGGTGATATGAATGTTGTTCAGGAAGGTAAAAATGTGGACATTTTCAGGTCACTCAAAAATCTTTACGATGCCCTTAACCTGAATATCCCCCAGGAAGGGATAGGTGAACCGAGCGCCTGGAGAGATGAAAATCTGAATTCCACTGCTACCCCTTATCTGGATGGCACATTTAAAGGTAATTATAATGATGAGTGGAAGTATGAAGTTCAGCCGGTGGGGGACAAGACAGATTTTTTTATACAAAAAGAGCTTTCTACATCTTCAATTAATGATATCAATTTGTCAGGAGCGTCCAATCTTGATTTTGATATCATAGTAAGCGATGCAAATGGTAATATTACTATGGAGTCATTTAACATTACATCAGTCAGTAGTGCAGATGATATTTTGAATGCAATTAATACCAATCCTAATATGCTTTCACTTGGTATTAAAGCTGAGGTTCAAAACAACAGACTTGTTGTTAAATCCGGAAGCGGACTGCAGGAAGTGGAGATTAACGCAAATGATAGTACTACCGCTAAGGCCTTAGGGTTAAAAAATGATGATGGGTCAACTTCCTACAATAATTACGTTTTTTCGAAGCAAACTCCTGTGCTTGAGCTTGAAAATACAACTGATGCAGAAAGGACGCTGACTTTCAGATATTATAACGGTACAAGCTGGAACAAATCTTCAGTGACTGTAAGCCCAAAAACATATACGTCAATTGACGAACTTGCAGCTGAAATCAATTATAGCCTGCCTTCAGGAATCACTGCTCAAAACATTGAAGGTAAACTTGCCTTTAACTATAGTGGCAGTGTTACCAATTTACTTGTAACAGGCAGCCATGAAGGAACGCTCGGATATTTCAAAGCAGGTGATGAGGTTAAAATCAAAGTTTCCGGCAGCAGTGGAGAATTGGTCAATTATGTTACACTTGATACTGCAGGAAAACTGAAAGATGTGGCTGACGGGGTAAAGCTTGCCTTTGACCCTGGCACACTTTATACGGCAGATTCATTTACTTCAACAGTTGGCTCAGGGATAAACTATGAAATTCCTGTCCTTGATAAGGCTGAAACCCAGATTACAACAAACCTAACCCTTACAGGGACAAGACAAAACAGGGTGGATTCCCTGATAAATTTTCATACAACCATTTCTACTTCCAATGAAGAGCTGAAGGCCAAATATCTTGGTGCTACAGAAGTGGATATGACAAAAGCCATTACAGAGTTTCAGCTTGCCCAGCAGGCATACCAGATGGCTATGAGCACTGCTGCCAAGGTGTTGCAGCTTTCAATTATGGACTATTTAGGATAATTTTTTATAAAGAGGTGTAATATGAGTTTACAAAATGTTTTGAAAAGTGAGGAAAAGATGCAGAAGAAAATTTTAAATTCACCGAAACTTGGTAAGTTTGAATATACTGATGATGACCTTATAACAATGGTTTCACCGATTCTCGGGTTTAATGAGCTTTCTGATTTCTTGTTTATATCCTCCAAAGAGTTTTATCCTTTTTCATATTTTCAGTCTGTGCAGGATGTAAATGTTACTTTTATACTTGCTGATATAAAAGTATTTTTTCCTGATTATTCTCCTAAGTTTAACAAAAGTGAGTTTAAGGTATTGCAGATTGAAGAAGAGTCAGATATGGAAATTTTTGGCCTTGTAGTGGTCAAAGATGACCCTCAAAAAGCAACTATAAATTTGAAGGCACCCCTTGTTATCAACTCAAAGAAAAAACTTGCAAAACAGATAATTTTGGATGATGATAACTATCAGGTAAAGACACCTTTGTTTAAATAGGGGAATAATGTTAGTTTTAACAAGAAAGATAAATGAAAGCCTGATGATAGGGGATGATATCGAAATAAAAATTGTCGAAATTACCGGCAAAAATGTAAAAATTGGTATAGAGGCCCCTAAGGATATACAGGTATTCAGAAAGGAGATTTACGACGAAATCAAGCAGGAAAACATAGAAGCCATAAACAAAGATGTTGTTTCCCTGATTGATTTCATGAAAAAGAAAAAGTAGTTATTTATCCTGGGACAGACGGTCTAATTTCAGGCTAAGCTCTTTTATTTTGCTGTTTAGTCTCTGGACATAAAAGAATATAAGTGCCCATATTACGGTATAGCCGGCAAAAAGATACCAGAAGTTTTTCATATTTATACCCCTTATTTGTTTTCAACAGTGAATATATTTCGCTCTAAATTTTTTATTTTCAAATTCTTGTTCATAAGCATGAGATACAGAAATGTAAAAGCAATTACCGATACAATAAGACTTGTAAGCATGTCAGGGTGTAGGCCGCCACCCCCTTTTTGCAACACATTCGGATGTATCGTCCTCCACCATCTTATGGACAAAAATACAATCGGGACGTCGATGAATCCTATTATTCCTACTGCTGCAGAAAACTTTGCTTTTTTATCGTCTTCGTCAAGAAACTTTCTGAGCATCAGGTAACCAACATAGATAAACCAGAGGATTAATGTGGTGGTAAGTCTTGGGTCCCATGTCCACCATGTCCCCCAGATAGGTTTAGCCCAGATGGGCCCTGTTATAAGAACGATTGAGCAGAATACAATCCCTATCTCAGCAGAAGATGAGGCTATGTCATCAAATATATATTTATTTGTGGCAAGTAAAAATATACTGCATATAAATGTTACAAAAAAAGCAAAGAATGCAATCCAGGCGCTTGCAACATGAAAATAAAATATTTTTTGAACTACCCCCATTACCTTTTCAACGGGAGCAAAAATAAACGCAAAGTAAAGCGCTATGATTATCAGGACAAATGCGATATAGTCAATTAACTTTTCTATTTTCATAATTACTCCTCAACTATGTAGTCAAAAATAGCATATACTACAAAAGTAAACACAAGGTCAAATGAAACTATTAATTTAATCCATCTAAATGCATCACTTATCTCATCCCCTTTGATAAAAATATTGATGGATTGAATAGCGGCAAGTATTACGGGAATCATAAGGGGCAACAATAATATAGGGAGCATCACTTCCCTCGTCCTTGACTTTACGGATATGATTGAAAAAAGTGTCCCCAGGACTGAAAATCCATATGTTCCAAGTATAAAGACAGAGATCGAAAGCAGTGTATATTTAAAAATATTTACATTATAAAATACCGTAAAAATAGGTATTGTGACAAATTCCATAAAAATGAGAAATGTAAAATTTGACAATACCTTACCGAAAAAGATAGCGCTTTTGTCAACAGGCGCAAGCAGTAAGGCGTTTAAGTTGCCGCCATTTATTTCGCTCATCATAGATTTGTTAAGCCCAAGAATACCTGCAAACACAATTGCCATCCACAAAATTCCGCCTACAAGGTCGATTTTATATTCAGCACCGGGTTCAAAAATAAAGCTGAAAACAATCACAGTAAGTAGAGAAAATATCAGCATCGAGTTGATGACTTCCTTGGACTTCATCTCCAGCATTATATCTTTTTCAAAAATGTAGTAGATAGTTTTAAAATATTTTTTCACAAATCAGTTCTCCAATGTAGAAATATAAATATCCTCAAATTCAGCTTCAGGCAGTCTTTCTTTTTCTTCAAAAAGAGCAAGTTCACCCTTTTTCATTATCGCAACTTTTGATGCAAGGTCAAAACCCCTGCTTAAATTGTGCGTTACCATTATGATTGTTTTGTTGTTTTTAAATTGTTCTTTAAGAATATTTGTCAATATAAATGATGCATGCTGATCAAGACCTGTGTATGGCTCATCAAGAAGTATGATGTCAGGGTCGTGAATCAATGCCCTTGCGATGGAAAGCCTCTGGAGCATCCCCCTTGAATACCCTCTGACGTAGTCATTTTTTCTGCCTGTAAGTTCTACCTTATTCAAAATAGTTTCAACTTTGACTTCAATATCCTGTACACCATATATTTTTGCGTAGAATTTAAGATTATCATATGCTGAGAGATTTTCGTAAAGAAATGGGAGATGGGATATTACACCAAATGTTTTTCGAAATTCATCCGGTTGTTTTCCAAGATCAATACCATTAAAATATACCTTACCTTTTGTAGGTCGTGTTTGGGCTGAAAGTATTTTTAAAAGTGTAGATTTTCCGGCGCCATTTGGACCAAAAACAGAAAGGAAGTCCCCTTTTTTCAAAACAAAGGAGACACCCTTAAGTGCATCAATATGTCCGTAACTTTTTTTTACGCCGTCTAACTTAATAAAATCACTGTTTGTTTCTTTTGAATGGGAAAATTCCATGTAATCCGCCTAACACCATTATAGCACAACCTATCCATATCCACACGATAAAAGGCTCATAAACAGCCTGGATACCGATTATATTTTCTGGTTTTGAGTAGGATGCAAGTATAAGATATAAATCCCCTTTTGCTTCGGTGTATATTGACACTTCTGCAAAAGGCTCTTTGTGATTGTTATAAAATCTCCTTTCCGGAGTCATCGTTATGATATATTTTCCATTTTCATAGACTTTAACAGGGGAATAAACAGAGACATAGTTTTGCTTTTCTTTTATTACGAGATCGCCAACCTTTAGTTCATATTTATAGAATGAGATCGTTTCTCCAGGTGCCACAACCTTATCTACAGAAACGTTATAAAAAGAAGAGGCTATTACCCCGTAAGATAACACAACTAAACCAAAGTGAATTATTAAGGCTCCGTAAAGCCTGCTATTACGGTAAATAATACTGATTCCGTTTTTTATGATGCCCCTAAAAATTTGCAGAAGTATGGTAAATAGCGAGAATGAAGTGAAGGCAAAAAGTACAAGTGGTATAATGTCAGTAAATCCGTATGCGTATATCCCTGCGGTTGCAATTATCATAAATAAAAATGAAGGCCAGAGATTTTTAATAATGTCATTAAGTTTTGTATTTCCATAAGGCAAAAGGGGACATATTCCGCTGATAAGGATTATTAGCATGAAAAATGGCGTGGAGACTTTATTGTAGTATGGTATACCAACTGTCAATTTGCTCGGGAAAAGTTGAGTCAATATTGGCAATGTTGTTCCAAAAAGTATAACAACCATCAGTGCAACAAAAAGCCAGTTTGTAATATAAAACATCCCTTCTTTTGAAAATATGGAATAGTTTGTTTCTTCTTTTAGATATTTCAGATTGGTAAAAAGATAATATAAAAATCCGATAGCTGTTGCTATAATCATTATTATAAAGAATGGTCCAAGCGCTGATTTTCCGAAACTGTGTACAGAATCAATTACCCCGCTTCTTGTCAAAAATGTACCGAAAATACAGAGTTCATAAGTGACTAATATTAAAATGTACGACCAGATTTTTAGTTTTTCCTTTCTTTCATACATGATGGCTGAATGCAAAAAGGCAGTACCAGTAAGCCATGGCAGCAGTGATGCGTTTTCCACAGGGTCCCATGCCCAGTATCCGCCCCAGCCAAGCTCTACATATGCCCATTGACCACCAAGAACAATACCTATTGTAAGAAATATCCAGCTTAAGATTGACCAACCTCTGGTGTTTTTTACCCAGTGGCTGGAGTTATCGTTGCTTACAAGTGAGCCAAATGCATGGGCAAGTGGCAGTGTAAAAAGTACGAAGCCAAGGTAAAGTGTAGGTGGGTGATACAGCATCCCGGGGTTTTGAAGCAGTGGGTTCATGCCAAGACCGTCTGCAGGGAAAAAATCGAGTTCCTTGAAAGGGTTTGTTACAAAATTTGTCAAAACAAAAAAGAATCCGCTTGTAAGAGCAAGTGCAAAAAATGTTGCTGCCTTGTATCTTAAACTGTAATTTTTTATTCTTAAAGCCTCAATGGATGAAAATACCGCGATCAGCCATCCCCAGAATAAAAGAGAGCCGGCCTGTCCAGCCCAGAATGCACTGATTTTGTAAATAAATGGAAGCTTACTATCAGTATACTGAGCTACATATTCAATCTTAAAGTATTCGGTTGCCAGTGCATATACAAGGACAACAGATGCAAGGGTAATTAAAATTGTCTGAATGTGAATGAAAAGAGTTCCATATTTGTCTACTACTTTGGATTCTTTGTTAAACGAAGAACCAAAAAGGATCACGGCAATTGCCGCGCTGATTAGACCCAAAAACTGCAATAAAAAACCAAGATTGCCCATAAATTTCATCTCCTAAAAATTTTTACGTTTAGATACTTAAAAAAAATAAAAGTTCAATATTAAAATTATTCTAAATTACTTTGCAATATTAATATATTTGAATATTATTGCTTTTCCACCTCGGCTTCATATTTTGAAGGGCATTTGGCAAGCAGTGTACTTGCATTGAAGGTGTTGGTATCTTTATGGTATTTCCCCTCTACAATTACCTGGACATCCTCGGTGAATGCATCCGGGATAATCCCATTATAAACAACATTCATCTGTTTGCCGGTACCATCTGCCATAACAAATTCAAGATGCTGATTTTTTGCATCTTTGACTATTGTTCCTTTTACAACATCACCGCTTACCCTAATTCCTTTGGCTTCATATTTTGTCGGATCTTTTATGAGTTCATGCACTTCAAGATAGTATACTCCGCTTTGTTTAAATCCTGAAGAGATAAGATAAAATACAGCTACTACCACTATAATGCCAATTGCAACAAGTTTTGTTCCTTTTTTCATATATACCCCTTTTTAGTTGACAAATTAATTTACTCTATTTATTTTCTATGAGATTTATACAAAAAAAAGGTTCAATGCAATGGAAAATTTAACT